>JBOGRL010000430.1:0-2828 GCA_050749505.1 Nitrososphaerales archaeon | reverse complement strand
GGACATGGTTGCTCTCTCGAGCAAGCGAAGACCCCACGACGTTCACGATTGAAAGAACTTTTGCTCCCCTACCCTTTGCCTCTGCGACTGCGGATAATACGTCGGCTGTTTCACCACTCTGTGAGATCGCAATCATGACCGAGTCTTCGTCCAAAAGATCTCTCTGTTGGTTAATCTCACTTGATAGGAAGACATCTGACCGGACGCGCACTTCTTTGGCCAAGAGATACTTCAACAAAAGGCCTGCATGATAGCTAGTTCCGCATCCAGTAATGAAGAGGTTGCCAGTATTGCGGATGGCAGAGACAAAATCTCTCAACTCTGATTCCTTTTGGAGTAGACTCTTCCTTATTGCGTCGGGCTGCTCGTGAATCTCCTTTAGAGTGAAGTGCAGGTACTCATTCTTAGAAGCGTCACCTATTTCCCAAGCGAGTGTCACCGGAGACTTGATAATAGTTTTCCCGATCGAGTCGAAGAACTCAGCGTCTGTTTGTGACACAATTGCAATTTCCCTGTTATCAAGAAATATCGCATTGTTTGTTCTATCAATGAAACCTAATACGTCACTCGAGAGAAAATTTTCATTCTTCCCAATGCCCAAAATAAGTGGCGCGTCCTTCCTTGCTGCGATCAAGACGTCAGGCCTGCCCTTGATCATGGCGACAAAAGCGTAAGAGCCTTTCAGTGAAGAAATCGCACTAATAATTGCAGATTTGAGGTCCTTATGATTGCGAAGGCTCTCCTCAAGTAGATGAGCTATCACTTCACTGTCAGTTTGACTTCTGAATTTGTGACCGTGAGATGAAAGAAAATCTTTTAGCCCCAAATAATTTTCAATAATCCCGTTATGAACGACAACTGATTCACCCTTGCAGGACCAGTGGGGATGAGCGTTATCCTCGTTTACTACTCCATGCGTTGCCCATCTTGTGTGCCCGATCCCGATCGTCCCTTCCATTTCGAGAAAATTCAGTTTGTCGTTGAGCTGGCTGACCTTACCTATGCCTTTCTTCACAATGAAATTCCCGTCCAGGGTTGCTATGCCTGCGCTGTCATATCCTCTATACTCCATCCGTTTGAGCGCTTCGAAAAGAAGAGGAGCAGCTTTCGAGCTCCCAACGTAGCCTATAATTCCACACAACAAAAATCAAGAGATAGGTTCGCCTCTCTCGAATTATAAAGCGAATAGCCGCAATGGTTAAGAAATATTCTCTGTAACCTTTAGCTCTCAAAGTTGTAATGATGTTTTTGTCTCAGTTTTCAACTGGCGCCTTTTATGGAGTAGGAAGAGGGCGGTACAGAAAAATTGAGCGTGCAACGGGTAAGGTTATTTAACCCCAAAAAAGAATGTTTTTCTGCGAAAATATTTGCACGGGAAGAATTACCGTCTCACGAGTGGCATGCCCCTCACCAGCAAAGTGTATGCTCCAGGCGCTCCGAATTCAAAGATCGCGCGCTTTAGCACTGGCCAGGCTAGTCCTGATTATGATTATTTGCTGAGACTAACAAGTACTGAGAAGGTTCAGATTAGACATAACTCTCTCGAAGCAGCGAGAGTTGCCGCGAACAAGAAACTGACACCCATTGGTGAAACTGCCTATTTTCTCAGAGTTAAGGTCTACCCGCATGTTATATTGCGTGAAAACAAGATGATTGCAACAGCCGGGGCAGATAGACTGCAAGAGGGGATGCGCAAGGCGTGGGGAAAGCCAATTGGATTAGCGGCGCGCGTGATGCCTGGCTCTGTAATTCTTGAGCTTTACATCAAGAAGGAAAATTTGACAAAGGCTAAAGAAGCTATGAAGAGCGCTTCGAGCAAGCTACCGATGCCGACTGAAATACAGATAGAGCAGCTGGAAAAATCCGGGCAAGTCGCGATCGTCTAGGAACCCCCAACGCAATAAAACGCCTTTTTTGTATCTCGGAAAAGAAGGACTCTTTTCTATTAGCGGTTTTAATTGAAGGCGATGTTATCATTGTGTACGCTCCGCACGATCCGGGGGATTCTTGACTGACAATCCAGATAGACAAAGGAGCAATAACAAAGATTTTGGAGGAATCTCACCCCTCACGCATAGTTTTCAATGCGCCCGATGGACTGCTTCAGCAAACGAGAACGCTTGCCAAGGAGCTAGAGTCATCCTATGATCTTCAGGCTATTGTGATTGCTGATCCAACGTACGGTTCGTGCGACACTGTCGATATCGACGCACAAAGACTCGGGGCAGATCTAGCTTTTCACGTCGGTCACAATATAACAGTGAGAAAGTTCGGCAAGATCACCTATTCGATTGATGCATACGATGATATCTCTTTCGACAAAGCTGCGCTTGAACTTGTCGAGCAACTGCGGTCAGCGAAACTCAGATCCGTAGGATTAACCGCATTTGCACAGCACATTCGACAGATCGAAGAGGTGTCGATGATTTTGGAACAAAACGGCTTCAAAACCTTGGTTGGAAAGGGAATGGGTCAGCTCCACACTGGACAGATATTTGGGTGTGAATTCTATCCTGCGTACAATATCAGGAACGAGGTTGACGCGATGGCTCTTCTCGGCCAGAGCATGTTCCATGCAATAGGTCTGTGCTTGTCAACTGGCAAACCTACTTTCATGCTTGACCCGTATCTGACTCAAGCTGTCAACGTTCAAAAAACTGCAGAAGAACGGCTTAAGAGAGCGGTTCTCTCCATTTACAAGGCGCAAGAGGCACGAAAAATCGCAATCATCATCGGCCTCAAAGAGGGTCAAATAATGACTGATCAGTCAATCAAAATCAAGGCCCAACTTGAGCAGTTTGGAAAGCAAGTCTCGCTAATAGCTCTGA
>JBOGRL010000429.1:0-2441 GCA_050749505.1 Nitrososphaerales archaeon | reverse complement strand
ATCTTAAGATGATCTGGTCCTTCTGGGAAACTCCACGCGTATCCCAACGGGGCGACATCATGGCCCAAGTATAACCTAAACACTTCCGGATCCTGAATGTGATTATTTGAAACGTGATACTCTATCCCCAGATGAAGATCTTCCGGAGCGGGTCTTTCTCCAAGGCCTACTGAAAGTCCCACGTTGCTTGCCGCGCCGTCAGCACCCACGACGTAACGAGTTCGAAACTCGCCTCGGTTTGTAGAAACTGTTAATGAACCTTCAGATTTTTCAGCAGCTTTGGTCTTTGAATTCTTTTTCTCTGACGAGATACCCTTGAAAGTGGTGTCTGTCATGATCGTGCAACCTAAATCGCTGACTTTGTCTGCGAGCCACTTGACGTAGCGGTCTGGATACAAGACCATACCGTCTGGTTCGGATTTTTTCAGCACTGCACTCTCACCGTTTGGAGAGATTAATTCTAATCCTGAAAGCGGCCCTGCAATGCAATCCTTCGAAGGCATCACATCCATCTTCGTGAGCCACTCTATTGGCACAGCTCCAGTGCTATTCACCGGCGAGCCTGGCTGCTTGCGCTTCTCCACCAGTAGAACTTTGCTCGATTTGTGAGCCGACAGCGCAGTCATTAACCCAGAAAATGATGACCCTACAACAACAAGATCGTACATATTCCCGAAACAACCAATCTCTCGCTCTATATGCCTTTTCCAAACCGGAGATTCACTTTGTTCCAAATAACAAAAAACAAGGTCATTGCATCGGTTTCTGATATATGCCCCTGCAAGGTTATGGTCTTAAGAAGTAAGAATCTACCTACAACATTATCGTGAACATTACCACCAAAAAATCATCGGCCCGTTCTAATGCTTAATTGCACAGAGAAGATAGGCATTTCCAAAAACCAACAGCTCAAAACACGCGATGAAATCCCTTTAAACACAGAAAAACATTGAATGGATATTAAATGGAGAAGACAGCCGGTTTCCTAGTCCGTATTCTCCCCAAACGCTCGGAGGAATCAGGTTAGCGATGGGCATGATTGATGTTAGGGACCTCACAAAAATCTATGATTCGAAGATCGTGGCTGTGGACCATATCTCATTCTCGGTCAAAGAGGGAGAAGTTGTAGCCATGCTAGGACCGAATGGCACTGGCAAAACAACAACTGTGAAGATGTTGACAACTCTCACAAGGCCTACTTCTGGCGAAGCGGAGTTAGACGGACATAGCGTAGTGCGGAATGCAGATGAGGTTCGTCGGATTGTTGGAATAGTTCCGCAAGACCTGAGCGTTGATGATGATCTGACCGGAATGGAAAATCTCATCTTACAATCAAAACTGTATCACATTCCGAGTGATGTAGCCAAGAAACGAGCAATAGAGCTGCTTCGACTCGTTGACCTTGAGAAGGCGGCCTTTAGAGACGTTGAAATTTATTCTGGTGGCATGAGGAAAAGGCTTGAGATAATATGCGGCCTGATCAGCCATCCTCGGGTTTTGTTTTTGGATGAACCCACGCTTGGACTAGATTTGCAGAGTAGGATAGCCGTTCGCAACTACCTAAAAAAACTCAAACATGAGCAGAATCTCACGCTCTTTCTGACAACCCATTATATGGAAGAAGCCGATTATATTGCAGACCGGGTTATCATCATGGACAAGGGAAGGATAGTGAGCTCGGGCACTCCAGTCGAGTTGAAGATTTCGCTAGGACCAAGAATATTTGAGCTTACCTTGGAGGGTGATCCAGATAGTAACAACGTCGTACAACGGATTCAGGGTGTGCTCACCGTTGATAGAGTCGATGCTTCGTCATACCGTGTCAAAATAAAGTGCACCGAGGAAGAGCTCACTCAAATTACTCGTCAACTCGAAGCAACCAATGTTAGAATAATAAGTTCCGGTTTCAAGGTTCCTACAATGGACGATGTATTTCTGTACTTTACGGGATCTTCGCTCACGAACAAACAACCGCTCGACGAACAGGAAGGAAAACTGACCAAATACTTGAATAAAAAGAGAAACACTATGGAATAGACGCATTTAGAGATCCTCAGTTTCTTCATATGTCTCACGGACTCGCACTTTGCGAATATTTTCACAACCTAGAAGACATGATGGCCGATGATATGTAGACTATTACTATCGACGCCCCTAGCAGTAATGCGATCACGCCAATGTCTAGGGATAACGAATCTAAATTCAGGTTGGGATTAAAAAGCATTGCACGGATCACTGATGTCGAATAAGTTACTGGATTAATTAGAGCAATAGGTTGAAGCCAAAAAGGCATAATTTTCGTTGGATAAAGAACGTTACTCGTAAACATAATAGGGAGAGAAATGGTCGAGGCCAATGCTTGTTGAGTTTCCCAGGTTTTTACTATAGCGCCGATTGAAACAAAAAAACCAGAAAGCGATATGCTCAAAACCACCAATACC
>JBOGRL010000428.1:0-5880 GCA_050749505.1 Nitrososphaerales archaeon | reverse complement strand
ACCCCACCCTTCAACCCTTTTTCTTTTTTCATTGCTTGAAAACCTATTATAATCCTCAAGTCGTATTTTGATGGAGAACGTAGCAATGAGAACAGTTATTGATGCATATACACATAACATACCGACTACTTACCTAAAGGAGATTTTGAAATCATCTGATCCTAAGATCCGCAAGCCCGCAGAACATACAGCGAAGCGATGTGATGTTCATCCCAACATGGTTGATTTTGACGTGAGGATTTCCCAAATGGACAAGAATGGTATAGCAAAACAGGTTACTTGCATGTATCAAGGGCTTGACCCAAACCATCTTCCTATTTTGGATGGAGCAGACCAAGTAAGACTATGCAAAATGATAAATGATGACATGGCTACCGCGGTTGCGAAAGCCAAGGGACGCGTATTTGCACTCGGAACTCCGCCGCTCAGGGGACTCGAAAACGGTGGGATTGAAGAGATGCGCAGAGCAATCCGCGAGCTTGATCTTCGCGGATTTATGGTGGTGACGAATATTGGTGGCGAGCCAGTTGACCACTACAAACTCTTCTGGCAGGAAGCAAATCGCCTCGGTGTTCCTGTCTATTTGCATCCCGTCGATCCAGTGACTCCAACGAGCCGTCCGTACGAAGATGAGTACGACCTCATGCACGTGCTCGGCTGGCCTTTTGAAACATCACTTACGATGGCAAGGTTGGTTCTTTCCGGAACTATGGCGACTAACCCAAATCTAAGAGTTGTCGCCCACCACCTAGGAGCGATGATTCCTTTCTTTGCTGGAAGGATCAACGAGTCATACGACAAGGAAATGTCTCTGGCAAGGCCAGACCAGAAATTCGATCAAGTGAAGGGCAAGGGACCGGCGATAGAGCATTTCGACGGATTCTACCTCGACACTGCGATAGGCGGAAACAAGGCCGCGATAGAGTGCGCCTGTCAGGTATTCGGCACAAAGAAAATAATCTTTGGAACAGACTACCCGTTCGGTCCTCGTGATGGAACTATAAGACTCGAAAGGTACCCGGGGATTGTTGAGGAGGCAGATCTGTCTGAAGAAGAAAAACATCTAATCTTTGAAGAGAATACTTCAAAGCTTCTGAAGATCTAAAAATTAGATGCTACAGCCACCTCTAGGATTTTTTGGAGCCAGCGATATTTTCTTTGAGCATCCAATTTGATACGGTAAATCCGGCGACCGGCGAGAGGATCGCTACGTACGAATTCATTAGCGCGGAAGAGGCTCGGCGCGTTGTAGATCGCTCTCACGAGGTGTTCAAGAAAGATTGGAGCAAGCTGAGTCTTCCTCAGAGAGGCGAATACTTCAGATCTCTAGCTAAAATCCTGAGGGCTGGGAAAACCGAGTATGCAAAAACTATGACTGCAGAGATGGGGAAACCTATCACTCAGGCACTTTCCGAGGTCGAAAAATGTGCTGGGAGTGCGGAATTGTTTGCAGACAAGGCCGGGGAGTGGCTTGCTGATGAGAAAATTGAGACAGATGCAAAGACGAGCCTAGTTACCTTTGAACCCCTCGGCGTAATCCTCTCCATCATGCCTTGGAACTTTCCATTTTCTCAAGTGTTCAGGTTTTCGATTCCTGCGATCATAGCAGGCAACACAACTGTGCTGAAACACTCGCAGATATGCACAGGGAGTGCTCTGGCTGTCCAAGACATCTTTGAGAAAGCAGGATTCCCAAAGGGCGTGTTCAATACGCTTCTGATAGGTCACGCAACAGTGGCAAACCTCATCGAGTACAATCTTGTCAGAGCCGTCTCGCTCACCGGAAGCGTCGAAGTCGGTGAAAGAATCGCGGAACTTGCAGGGCGCAACATGAAAAAGAGCGTATTTGAGCTCGGCGGTAGCGACGCATTCATCGTGCTAGGCGACGCAGATATCGTATCAGCTGCGAAAGGGGCGACCGATGCAAGGCTTTTGAATTCCGGACAGAGTTGTATAAATGGTAAAAGATTCATCGTGGTAAAATCAGTGGCGAGGGACTTTACGGAGAAGTACGTGCAAGAGATGGAGAAAAAACGTGTAGGGGATCCAAGAGACCCGAAGACAGAAGTTGGTCCGCTTGCAACTTCGAGCCAAGTTGTTGCGCTAGATGCGCAGGTAAAAGACGCGGTGTCCAAAGGTGGCAAGATTGAAACTGGCGGTCGGAGACTCGAAGGAAAAGGTTCGTACTACCTTCCCACGATTTTGTCCAATGTCAATCTATCGATGCAGGTAATGCACGAGGAAGTCTTTGGGCCGGTTGCTCCTGTTTTCGTCGTGGAGAGCGAAGAGGAAGCGATCTCTGTTGCAAACGACAGTGATTTCGGACTTGGTGCGAGCTTATGGACGCTCGACTACAAAAGGGCCGCTACGCTAGCAAGATCTTTGGAGTGCGGCATGGTTACGATCAACGCGCCCGTGAGGTCTGACCCGCGTATGCCGTTCGGTGGGATCAAGAAATCCGGAATTGGCCGCGAGACTTCCAAATTTGGAATGCGAGAGTTTGTGAATGTAAAGTCTATACGAGCGTACTAGGGTCCCGCTGAAACTTTAATTATTCTTTAATATCCAGTCGTTTGACGCTGGAAACCATAATCAAGAAAGAGGATTTTGAACAACATGAAATTTGCAGCAGCTACCTTGGGCGAAGAAACTATCGACAGACTAAGCGGCATCGTAAAGTTATGCGAGACGCTTGGGTATGATGACTTTTTCCACGCAGATGAAAAATATACTCGAGATCCTTATGTGTCCCTCGGCTATGTGGCTGCTCTGACTTCGAGAATCGGCCTTGGGATCACCGTCACTGACCCGCACACGAGACATCCCGCAATTTCTGCTCAGGCAATTGCTACGTTGGAAGAAGCCTCCAATGGTCGATTGAGCATCACGATGGGTGCTGGAAGTCATTTTGAGACTCTTGGAATCCAGAGGAAGAATACGGTTGCAGCTATGCGAGAAGCAATCTACTTGATACGGCATCTTCTGTCTGGCGAAGATATCGAACTTCATGGTAAGGTTGTGAACTTTAACAAGGGTCATCTAGATTTCAAACCTGCAAGGGTTACGCCGATTTATGTTGCGGCGCGCGGCGTGGGTACGCTTAGTCTCGGTGGAGAGATTGGAGATGGAGTTGTAATTGGGAGTTTTGCTACGAAAAAAGGGCTCCAGTACTGCACGAATCTGATAAAACAGGGTGCCCAGAAAGAGGGGCGGAATTACAACGATGTGAAAAAACTCCTCTGGGGTTATGGATGTATCGCAAAGCAACCGGAAGTTGCATACGCCGCAGTAAAACGCGGCATCAGCCACGCGCTTTGGAGTAGCCGGGAACTGTGGGAATCTGGTGAGCTAGAAGAGCAGGTAGGAGTGAAGCTCCCGGAGAAACTCGCAAAGTTTGTGAAAGAGGCCCCTAGAGATTGGAGGGAAGACACGATGGCTGAGCTCAGGAGCTTAATTCCTGATTCTCTAGTTGAAGATCTCGCAATTGCAGGAACGGCTGAAACAGTCATCCAGAAGCTCAAGTGGATGTCGGAGATGGGAATCGATGAAACCATTGTTTGGGCGCACGCTGGGAAGGGGCAAAGACTCGAAGATGTCTTCGCGATGTACTCGTATGAAGTCATGCCCAACTTTGCAAAGCAGTGAATGAGTGACTGTTATTGCTCAGAGATATCTCCACTGAAATCTGGTTTCGCTGGTTCCAATAAGGGCGAATACCCAAAAAATTGCTTACTTACTCAGGTCATGGGATTCTGGTGAGACGGGAATGTGCTTGAAATAATAGCGGCGTGGGGCATTCTCAACATCTTTTGTCAGAAATTAGGCCCCATTTCGGCCTCTAGCTCCAAGGTGTGTACGCCAGCTCGGCCAGCAACAAGCGAGGATAGCTGCAGTTTCTGCCAATCCAAGCTTTTGGCCTCAATGTTTTGGCACCTTGAAGCATGAACCAAAAGAATTCTGCGAAGCTAGCGTACGAAATAGATGCGTCAAGAGAGTCGTTTGAAAAGGTTGTCGAGATCATGTCGAGGGAAGTCTCGATACCAACGTCGATGAGACACAACGCCACGTTGGACGAAATGGATCTTCATCGCTCGCTGATACATCTTGCAGTGAGCAATGGATACGCAGAGTCCGGGATGGCAAGTCTTGTCACAAAGGGAGAGCCTCTCATCCCACCTGAGAAGGTTCCTTCAGGCTCTTGGATTAGGGACACGGTGGAGAAGGTTCCTGAGGAAGCTATGGCGGCGAAGCTCAAGAATGCTTTAGATTCCACGGTGCGACAGCTGAAAGAAGGATTCAAGATATTCTCCGTCCCAATAATTGGTGGTGCAGACACCCACAAAATTCCCAGATACGACAAAAATCTCGACCGCGGTTTCCTCACAAGAAGCAAGCCAGAGAGAGGGACATTGACGTTCGAGGAGTACATGACGCTTCAGTCTGTCGAGGAAGGACGCAGAGTGCAAATTGCCTGCGAGCAAGCACATCGGTATATTCGACGAGAAATATGTGGCGCTCGAGAAGCTCATTTCAGAGTCAAGGCTCCTCGGCATAGACATCGCCCTTCAGCTCTTGGACAGGGGCTTCTTCAACTCCAAGACAATAAACATGCTGAAGAGAATCGACCAGACATTCCTCATGCCCGCGATAAAGAACGCTGGAATAAAGCGGGCAATAATGGAGTTCATTGAAGGAAAGCGAGGATGTGTCTCGGAGTACACGATGAATGAAGGCAAGGAGGATCTTTCGTGCGCGTTCACTCTTGTGATTCTTCCAAAGGTTGGAAGATGCGAGAGCGAGAAGGACGATCCGACGAGCAAGTACATCGTATTTGCAACGAACATTCCGAGAGGTCATATTCTCTGGAACATAAGGAAACTTCCAAAAGACTACAGGCTAAGGTGGGGTCTTGAGAGCGGTTACATCGACATTGAAGATCTCAGGGCGAAGACGACCAGCAAGAATCATGCTCTGCGATTGTTGTACTTCTACTACGCTCTGATCCTGTACAATGCGTGGCTTCTTGCCAATTTAATCCTTGCAAAGAAATTCTACCTCGCTCCCTTTCCTCCCAGTGAACCGATAATCCATCTCCAGCTGATGAAAGATGCATTCGAGAGATTCGTGATAGAATCAATCCTGATGGAAATGTATGGAACCTGTCAAATGCGGCCGTGCTCCAGAGATGCTACACACAATCCCATGTAGAGACATTCCCATGCCCTGCCTGATGACTCGGCCTTAAATAGTACAGTTCGCTTGCCCTGCTGTCAAACTTCGCTTGCATCGAAAGGAATTGCTGGGGCATTCCAATGTCTTGACTCAAGTTGGAGCGAGAAATAATTTCATTCCCATTTCCACCCATCTCTGAATCCCGTTGCTTTTCTTGTCTCACACTAGTACAGACATGGGATTATGGCGAGATGGGATTGTGATCAGTGACCTTGGGTCTAGCAATGTCTTTCTGTTCTCACCACGACGATGCGCCTATTCCATACGCTTCGTCATCTGGAACGGCCACCGTATACGAGGTCAATGTTACCACGGTTTGCGATCGAGCGAAACGTGGGAGTGGAAGGTTCCCGGAACTTTTCGACAACCTTGGTCAGCCCCGGCAATCATGCCAACAGGGAATCGGCCGTGGCGTATTTTTCATCGAATGGAAGTGAAATTTCAACAGGTGGCGTTGGCGGATACTCATCTGCTTCCTACACGGATATCGCTGACCTACAGTACTTCTATCCGATAGTTATCCAGAGCTTTTCAAAGGGCCGTCTTTCCGCAATTAACAAGACAACAATCACTAGTGCCGCGTCTACAGAGGTTGTTTGTGTTTTCAAAGTCAGATCGTGCTCGAATTGTGGCTAACAATGTTAGACA
>JBOGRL010000427.1:0-2673 GCA_050749505.1 Nitrososphaerales archaeon | reverse complement strand
GCCGCCATGAGCGAGATGACAATCTTGTCTGAAACGAACTCGGAAATTTCGCCGAGAACGTGTTTTGCATCGCCAGATTTTACTGCGATTATGATCAGGTCTGAATCTCTTGCCGCTTTCTTGTTATCTTGAGTGATCGTAACCTTGCCGTCTTGCTGAAAACTTTTCAATGTTGAAGTGTTTCTCTTGGTGATGATGACCTTTGCAATATCTTGCGATTTCGCCACGCTTCTTGCAACGGCCTCTCCAATTTTTCCTCCGCCTAAAACAGCTACGATCATGTTCTCTAGCAAATACTCCGCTGAATCTGAGTTTGTGTCCAAAGTCTAAATCGGTAGCTATATTTCTCTTTTAGAGTCGGAAACGTCAAAACTTTGCAGATTCGAATGGAAACAAGGAATCCGTACAAAGAGTTGGATAGTACTCCTGATGCCGTACAAAAACATGACAAGGCATAATAGTTACTTTGACCATATAGCAGTGTACGAAGGGTGTGCTCTTGGAGCGTTGAAGAAAATAGAAGCAATCGTAAGAAGAGAAAGATTCCCAGACATCGATGGCGCTTTAAAGCAGATCGGGATCGGTGGGGTGACCTTCTTCGACGCTGAAGGTAGAGGTAGGGCGAAGGGAAGGGAAATGCTATCTGACCGCGGAACGAGAACCTACAGGTCGGAATACGTGGACAGAACAAAGCTCGAAATTATCGTCAAGGACTCTGATGCGCAAAGAGTCATTGATGTAATACTGAAGAATGGAAAGACGGGTGCTGTCGGCGACGGAAAAATATTCGTATCCATAGTGGACGAAGGTTATGACATTGCTTCGGGCGAAGCCGGCGAAGGCTCAATCTCTCTGGAAGAGCACCAGTCATTCCAAGTGGCTACTCACTAGAACTTTGGCAGTTGTTCTTTTACTACGGAGAGCACAATGTGAGTCTCCGTCCTGTTTACATTGGGAATCGCCTGGATTGTCTTTGCAAATTTGCTCAGTTCTCCAGTTGACCTAAATTTTCCTATCACTATCGCGTCAGTTGTCCCGGCGACGTCATAGACGGCGTTTGCCTGCTGCATCTGGGCTAGTTTGACTTCGATCTCCGATAGTTTTCCACCGATGGTTGTGATTTCAGTTATCGCGGTCACAGTGAGACCCAATTTGTCGTAATCCAGCACTGCTGTATACCCCTTGATCACGCCGTCCTTCTCCAGTTTCTTGGTTCTAGCCTGCACCGTTGAAACTGCTACGCCGATTTTCTTCGCGACCTGATGATAGGATTGCCTTGCGTCGGCTATGTATTGCCCTATGATCTTCTTGTCAATGTCGTCTATTTCAGACACCAAATATCGAGCTCATTCCCGCGATCGCTGGCATCTTGATAATGAATTTTCCGGTTGCAGACTCCCAATTTCGGGCAGATTCTTTGCTTGCAACGTACCGCGAAGGTTCTCAAAAAGACGTTTGGACAAAGCTGAGTCTAAGAAATTAGCGATCGAGGGAATGAAGTACTGGCTATGATAATGAAATTCCTGATGAGCGGAATCACTGACTAGACATCACTTATTATTCAGCGAAATGATGGCAGAAACAATAAATATGTATTAAATTACGCCTTGCCACAATACAAATGTTCAGTATAATGCTATTTCATAAGACAGATGAACGACGCGACGCTAAGATTCTTTAGGTGAATATTTTTCTTTGGAATCGCAGGTCGGAAAACCTACAATATTCAGTTCGTTTGGGTTTAGCAAGAAAACCTACATTATTCTGGCAGGATCGATTGCGCTCTTCATCGTCTTGGCCTTGATGCCGATTGTCCACGCCGATAATTCTACCTCGACAAGTCCTCCCCCAAATCTGAATAGTTTTCCTCCTCCTGCGGTTCCGTCTTACCTTGACACGGGTAGCAATGCGTGGATGCTGACCGCCGGAACGCTGGTCGGATTACAAAGCCTGCCCGGTCTAGCTGTCTTCTACGGGGGGTTCACCAAAAAGAAGTACGCAGTGAATACGATGCTCATGATTTTCTACGGCTTTGCAGCTGTTCTGGTTGTCTGGATGATCGCCGGGTACAATTTTGGTTTTGGATCAGGGCCTGCCGCCATCCACTTCGGCAAGTACGCCATATTTGGGACGCCGGGTTCGGCAATGTCAGCAGTTTACGAGGGTGCGCAATCAATAGTAGGCCCACAATCGTTGGCTCTGAACGTTCCCGCGTCCACGATAATCTGGTTCCAGTTCGTCTTCGCTGCCATTACTCCAGCGCTTTTTGTCGGAGCAATCATTGAAAGAGTGAATTTCAAGGTATGGATGCTCTTTGTACCTCTCTGGTCATTCCTGGTTTACTCTCCGGTAGCTTACTGGTTGTTTGCCGGTGGGTGGCTGAACCAACTCGGCGCATACGATTTTTCTGGTGGTTACGTCATCCATCTTTCGGCGGGCATAACAGCCCTGGCAGCGGCTATCGCAATAGGTCCGCGAATTGCCTCTGAGAGGAAACTCAGGCCAAATAACCTTGCGTTTGTAGTAGTCGGTGCCGGCCTCATCTGGCTGGGCTGGAACGGCTTCAATGGAGGAGACCCCTACGGCAGCACCGTAGATGCTTCAATAGCGATACTGAACACAGAACTCGCCGCTGCCGCAAGCGTGGTTGCGTGGATTCTCATGGATATGAAG
>JBOGRL010000426.1:0-3257 GCA_050749505.1 Nitrososphaerales archaeon | reverse complement strand
GGTCTAAGCACTCCATAGTTGTGCAGACATTCGTGTTTAGCCAGATCCCTGACGATCTGGCACGGCACGCGATGTCGATAATGACTGGCACCCCGTTCTCTTGGAATCATATGCGGGCAGAAGACGGGACATACATAGCCGAGCTCTTGATTCCAGTCTCGCACTTTCCCGAAGCTCAAGTGTATATTTCGGACAAACTGAGACCGCTTGGCCTGAGGCCAAGAGCAAATTGCATGGACTGGTCCTTAACATCAGCATTTACTATTCCGTATACAATGTTCGAGCAACGAAAACGCTGGGAGCTCGAGGCTGAAACAGCTCTTGGATACGTACTGCAGATGATCAGTCAATACGGAAAACTTTGAAGTCGCCACAAACCAATACCGGGAAGATATATGCTGGCCGTTACCTCACCGAAACGCTTTGGGTTACAACACGCTTCTATAACTTGTCAGCTATCAATCTCATGAAATGTCTCTAATACACCAGCAAGCACAGAGTCAAACCGCAATTGCGTTTGACGAACAGATAAGGTCATGCGTAGATAGAGGGCTCGAAGCCGTCGGGCGCCATGTAAAATCCGTTGTGTACTGGCACCTGCAGAAAAGGGGTAATGTTAGGAAGGTCGATATTCCGAGCAACCCCGAGATGTTTGTTAAAGGCTTGCACTTGCTCTATGGAGAAAGCGCGATTGGAGTTGAAAGGGCGATCCTGCATGAAGTCAACGCGTGTTTTCAGATGAATTGCTCTCTCGAAACTGGATTGGTTGATGCGATCAATCGAGCTCGATCGAAGATCCGGAACTAGAATACTCCTAGGAACTGCTGAATAATCGAGCCCCACTTTTGCGAAACGGCCAGTTTAGTGCAACTTTAAATATCCACAACTTGCCGCTGTATGTCCTTGCTCTAGGCAAGCAAGTGGATTGAAGATGGAACAACGGAGTCAATACGAGGATGCAGCCCAGAAGACCGAGACGTGCAGCGCGTGTGCGAACTCTTTTACTCACTCGGGGTATCTCGATCATCTTTTCTTAATTAAAGAGTGCATGCGCAAATACTGGGAAGAAGAGGAGAGTAATCACATCACCAGACTGCGACAGAGAACTGCGTGTAGTAATCCAAAGCTGTTTGCAAGCTAGATTGCCAAAGCAAGTACGCAGAGAAAGAAGAATCCTACGCAAATGATAATGTTCTAAACCACAAGTCATTCCAATCAATGATGCTGGGATCGTCTGCCGAAACTGGCATATGCACATGCAACATTTGTCAGCATCTCAGAGCAACAAACCACTTTGGAACAAAAATGCAGGTGCTGCAAGAAGAATGATATTCAGAATACTTGAGAATACCTACGCTAATGATGAGATACGCGACTGATGATCATTTCTAGCTTCCTGAAGTGATTCTCTTGCTTCAAACGCGACAAATGCGAGTATTACCAGAGTTGCAATGTAATCGAACCAGCCAATGTGGAATACTAATTCTAGCAAGAGACCGCCGAGCAGAGCAACTGACATCAGAAAGCAAGTAGCGGACTCTATCGCGTCTATAGACAATGGTAGGCAACCGGTTTCCCTTCCGATCTGTTTCTTCTTGGTCCAGAGAATCGGCATCACCACGACCGCGCCAATGGCTATTGCCAAGCCAAGAATCGAGGCTCGGGGCATTGTTTTGAGTTCAAAGAACGAATAGCTAGACCCGACTCCAATTAATGGCACCAAAGCGATCAGGAGAAAACTAGCGAAAAGAGCAGTTTTTTCTCCGAGCGCCTTTGAGCCGCTATTGTCAAGCTTCAGATGTCTAAGCACAACAAAAGCCGAAAGAAGTTCGATTAGCGAATCACTGCCGAAAGCAATTAGGGCATAGCTTGAAGCAAGCAACCCTGCGGTGAGTGCTCCTCCGACTTCAACGAGCATCCACCCTATGCTAAAATATTCTAATACAAGACCCTGACGTATTCGTTTCTGTCTCCAAGCCAGATGCGCCCCGGCGCAACAACATGAGTTGCAATTCGCGCATTCCTCTGGGGTTTTGCACGGTTCGCAGGATTCGTCGGAGCATTGGCAAACCGCACACTGCTCGGTTGTCAATAATTATCTCTAATTTTTATGATATTTACGAGTTTACTCTCCTTGCATTCCCAGGGGGTTTGATTTTCAACTGTCGGTCTAGAACTCTTTATTGTATTTGCGAGCTCCACGGACGCTGGAGACTTTAGAAAAGAATGGCCGAGCGAAGTTGAACTAAAATAGCCTAACCCGATCAAGTTGCTAAAAATTAAGATGTAATCTACGTTCTTTGAGCAAAGTTTTGCCGATTCTTTGCTAAAACCAGGTGAATCCTACAGTACTTTGGAGAAAATGCAAAATTTGCTCCTTTCAAGCACCACAACCCGTATATGATGAATTTCCAACAAGCTTTCGGATGAGCCGCTATGTCACGCCTGTTAGCATTCATAGACATATTCGTCGAGTCTCCTCACATGGACGATGTAATCCAGGAACTCGCAAAACTTCCTAACATGGAAGAACTGTATGAAGTGACCGGAGAGTTTGATATTGTTTCACTGGTTTCTGCCGCTGACATTGAGGAATTTAGGGACGTTCTCAAAAACAAGATAATGAAGATCAAGGGTGTAAAGAGCACCGTCAGTTCAGTCGTACTTCATTCGCACAAGGGACCAAGATGCGCTAACAATGGTAAACAAACCCAAAGCGCTTCGGCAGCGGCGTACTCTGTCCCTACGGCTGGCCTGCGCTGAGTATGTCTTTCTTCTAACTATTCTGATTTGGATAGCAAAACCTCGGATTCTAGCTATGGATCAAAGTTGAAATTCTCCTTTATCACTTCCTATCGGAACGACGCTGGTGCGTAGAGCGCTGAAGGAATTTGCTTTCGCCACTTCAGGTTCTAGACCTGATAATAATTCTCGGAGTTGCGCTCGTCTCAGCTTGGCTACTTTCCCCATATGTTACTAGTATTTTCAAAAACACTCCGAGCAAAATAGACAGGTTCCTAAGCCCCATCGAGAACCTGATCTACAGGGTCACTGGTGTTGACCCAAATTCCACAATGGGCTGGAAGGAGTACTTTCTCTCCGCACTCTTTTTGAACCTGGTCCAGATGGCGATTGCGTTTTTCATACTCACCTTCCAGGGCTCGCTTCCATTGAACCCGCAGCACTATTCGGGGTTTACATGGGATCTCGCACTCAATACCGTCGTTTCGTTTGCGACAAACACGAACCTCCAACAC
>JBOGRL010000425.1:0-14611 GCA_050749505.1 Nitrososphaerales archaeon | reverse complement strand
AACATGAAAACCAGAGGTGAATTGGAACATATTGATGGTGGAGTAGTGAATTTGTTTGACATAGAAGGATTTCCGAAGTTAAGGCGTTCAGCTCCTAACGGACAGATCACTATTGATGGCTCCAAGTATCGAGATCAGAACGATGAATTTGTCTCAAGATTCCTAACTCTTCCAAATACTTGTATGGAGTACTTCCATCTCTATTCCGAATTTACAGATGCAAAATTGCTCCATTATCTTGGCCGAAACAACGCCGTAAAGAAGTTCATTTCCAAGTACGCAAAAGAAATACTTGAGTTAGAACACGACAATCAAAAGCAGGCAATAAGGCGCAGACTGGCAAACGAGCTTTGGTTTACCGAGGATAAGGAGCGATTGCAGGAACGCGATGAAATGATAAGTGATGTCATGAGATTACAGATGGAGAATTTCGAGTATTGTGTTTCGGCTTGTCCAACTTTGACCTCATTTGATCAAACGGTTCATGCGGAAGACATCAACGACAAATGTCAAGCTATCGCTTATCTCGCTGACAAAGAATGCGCCTCTTATTTTCAATTTGATAGGAAATGCCTGAAGCAAGAGGATACAATGGCGAGGTATTTCGAGTATGTTCGAAAGAATAGTTGGGCGACTTTGAACGTACTACGTTTTCCAAAACTCGATCTTCACTATCCGATCGACTACCGAGCAAGAGATGCTTTCAAACACTTCAAAGAGGAAGTGGCTGAAATCAAGAAGGAATTTCCAAAAAAGGCTTTCATGCTTTTAGAAGGTGGGAATCAGACCTTCCTCGCCTCAGAAGTTTTTGATATTGTGTCTACCTCTCTTACAGGAATAGAATCAGAAGGCAGAGGGTACGGACACAAGTATCAGGGTTATTGGTGGGACGAAGTGAAAATGCACACACGAGACCCGTCAGATGTGCTTCAGATAATCAATCGAGATCACTGCAACGTATGCTATGCTATGACTGAAGATATTTTCCATAGCAAAGCATACAATTCGCGACGAAGACAGCATAGATTGAACGATTTGGATAAGAGGTTCCACGGGACGAACCAAAGCATTCGTTCAAAAAATATTGGGGTTTACATGAGGCGAGAGTTGGCTCCAACGGAATTCTCTACCTTCAAAGAAATGATACTCTCGCCTTAATCGAGGCTTTGCTTGTTTTCAAGCAACGATTCATCGAGCCAATTCTGTCCTGCCAAAAGACAGTTACCCGTAGAACGTGGAAAAGACAGCTTATTCGGGAAGGCTCGATTCAAACTTTCGGCACTAGCTATACGAATGATGGAATATTCTGCAAAGCCCGAATTCTGAAGGTTGAACGCGGTAGGCTCGGAGAGGTTAAGGAGCTTGAGGCTAGAAGGGAAGGTTTTCAATCGCTGGACGAATTCAAAGACTACTTTGGCGAGAAGTGGAGTCCAAAGCAGCCGGTATGGGTTATTAGGTTCGAGGTTATCCAGAAGGAGATCACCGATTATTGAGATCGTAGGCTAACAACAACGATTTGAGTCTATTTCTTTCGGTCTTAGCTGTTTTACTCTCTGCTTGCTCTGCCTTTGTGGTCGCCATACCTCTTCTTTGGTATCGGACTATCAAGATGATAACTCAAACACAACGAGCCAAAGGTTTTACAGAGCGAGGTGAATTCGTATTTGTAGATATTACAACCTCACGATTAAGCGAAGAGGATTTGAAAGAAGCCTTTGAAAGACAGAAGACCTATGCCCTTTGTGGTATAATCATTCTAGCTATAGGCGTTTCCTTTGCAATCCTAAGCTCTATTACCTAAACAGAGCTAAGAGGCTGATCACCGAAACTTTACAAGGAGAAATTCTGATTTGCCGAGCCGCGTTTTACCGAAGACTTTACAAAACCCTAGTCTCCCCTAGGGGGGTCTCCGATTGATTTCATTGATTTTTTGCATGAAAGCAGTTGAAATCTTACAAGATTTGCGTCGAGCGAATTTCTCCAAAACCAGTGGTTAGGGCAGACGCGAGTACACCGAATTATTGGCTGAAGAACATAAATCTTGAATTGTAAATCCACTCAGCCGATTTCTTCAACAACGCTTTTGTCGAGAATGAAGTTCTTTGCAAGCAGCACTGATGAGAAGGTACAATTTAGAGCAGAGAGATCTGGCACTCTCGTTGAAGATGAATGCGTTAGCCGGGGATGCTAAGGCCAGCACTCACCTTGTTTGAACTCTCCCCTCTTCTTTAGACTGCCTTGGTCTTTTCTCTCCCTCGGGTTTGAGCCTCCATGTGTTTTCGATTGGTTGTTCGCTCATGACGGATTTCATCTATTGAGTATAACAAGCTTGTTTCTTCCGTTTGGGATTTTTCGAGATAAAGCTTCGCAGAAGACTGGTTTAGATCTCAAGGAGCGCGTCATGGCAAAATCAAAGGCCATTTTGGTCGAAGCAGTCGCCTATCAAGCTAGATTTGCAACCTGAAATCAACCAGAGAATATATTTAGGGCATTACCGCTTGCATGCGCGAATCGATTGACATGGAATCCTTTTATTAATGAGGAGAAAACCATCATGAAGCAAAAAATGGGTCATTTCTTTACGCCTGAGGAAGCGAACAAAAAGCTTCCAGAAGTGCGAAAGCTAGTTTCGGATATCGCCGAACTCGACAAGAAGCTCGGGAGGCGTGCCTTTACTTCAGAAAAGGACAGGAGAAGCGCGCTCGACCGGATTTCGATCATCATATCAAAGCTCGCGGAGCTCGGGATCGAGCTCAAAGATCCCGACACCGGCCTTGTTGACTTTCCCGCGATGAGATTCAACGAGCCTGTATATCTTTGCTGGAGGCTGGGAGAAGAGGAAGTACTCTACTGGCACGGGATACAGGAAGGGTTTCGCGGTCGAAAGCTGCTGAGGCCGGAGCCTACGCAGGTCAGATAGCCGTACCTGTTGCTTGTTTTTTCTTTTCGCGAAGAAACTTGCAGTATTCAATAACCGCATTTTCCTGCTCTGTCCCTTCTATGGAACGCGGCCTCTTTTCTCTTATTTGTTGAATCGCTTTTTCTGCGGTGGCGTCGTTGTGTTCGCAAAGATAAGAGGCAAGTATCGTTCCGGTTCTGCCCAGGCCTGCGGCGCAGTGCACTACTACACTTTTCCCGGAGCGTACGCTTTTCTCAATGTAATCTACGCTTTCCTCTATCTGGTGGACATCGGGCGCGGTGTGATTTCTTACAGGGACGTGCATGTACTCCATTTCTGCGTCCCTTACCCACTCGCTCGGGATCGGTGTTTCAGTCAGGGACAAGACGGCCTTTATTCCCTTCTTCTGCGATAACCACTTGAGACCTTTCTTGCTCATCACACGAGCCGAGCCCGCGACCTGGTTTTCGATGAAGGACACATTCATTGGTCTGTGGAATATGAGGTCGTAGACCTCCCTTAGGACATCGCCGAGCTCCAAAAAATCTTGTTCGCCTCCCTTCCGTCAATCTGTGAACACGATTTTAAAACTTGATCTCTTTTTTTGAATAGTTTGTTTGTTGAGAAGGCAGTTCTTTGCCGCGAAACCGAGGAAAGGTAACGCCACAAAGGCCACCAGCAGCAGCGAAGTTTTTATCTTCGTCGATCAACGCTCCAAGCATATCCAAAGTCTTCATATAGACTTTGCAAGGTTTTTCTGAAGCGAGAGCATCACAATGCCAGATTTCGATTACGATGTAATTGTTGCCGGCGGGGGCATGTCGGGGCTTATCACCGCTTGTTCCATCGGAGCTTATTCAAAGCAACGAGCGAGAGTGCTGGTCGTCGACCGCAATCCTGAAGCAGAACCAGGAAAGAAGACGATCAACGGGTGGACTTGCGGCGACGCCGTGAGCAAGAGGAGCGTGGACTATGTCGAGGAAAATATCGGGGTAAAATATGGCTCGCCTGAGCTTGAGCATCCCGTGGAAGGCGTGCTAGTTTATTCCCCGGATCATGAGACGAAGGTGCTGTTTGACGGAGAGGGTTTCATGCTCAACAGGAAACTCATGCCACAAAGGCAGGTCAGGGATGCAAAGAAATTGGGCGTAGAGTTTGCCTTCAACGTCGCGATTGACGAACTGTACGCAGAAGACGGATGGATCAGGGGAGTTGCTGGTAGAGACACAAAGAACAACGCTCCGTTCAAAAAGAGTGCGAAGATCGTTGTTGATTCAGCGGGCTCTGCCACGACTTTGAGAAGGACCCTTCCGATCAAGAGCAAGATCGACGTTGAAGTCGACAGAGATGACCTTGAAAGCACGGGCCGCTACATCTATGATTTTGAAGCGGGAGTCGAAGACCCCACCTGGTTTGATTCGAGGTACGCGATAATTCACTTGGATCAATACCTTGCTCCGGGTGGATATTGCTGGACTTTCTCGAAGGGGAAAAACAAGGTCAATATCGGCCTGGGCATACAGAAGAAAGCACTTGATGCTCGTAACATGAAATATGGCAAGAACGACAACCTGCAGAGTTTGATCGACGAATACGTGAGGCAAAACAGGGCAATGAAAAACCCCGTTCAATCTTCTGATCCCGAGGACGCAGGAAATACCAAGGGAAGCTGGCAGGTCTCCGTGAGAAGGCACAACGACTGCCTCGTCGCAAATGGCTACGCGATTGTTGGCGATGCAGCTTGGATGGCTAGGCCGATCGATGCAGGTGGCATGGGCCCCGCAATTTATGCAGGCGTGATACTCGGAAAAATAGTCTCACGCGCGCTTGAAGCAAACGACATCAGTGAAGCTGGTCTATGGGAGTATAACATCGATTACATGAACCTCTATGGATTCCAGATGGCGAGCTTTGAAATCTTGAGGAGATATCTTCAGACTTTGACCAACGACCAGATCAGCTACGGGATGAAATACTTCCTTTCTGAAGAAGACGTGCGCGCCATAGTCAACAGGGAGCATCCAAGGTTTAGCAGGTTGAAGATGCTCAACCCGGCGATGCTGGCAAGAGTTGCCGCGCACCCCGATCTAGCTCGAGGGTTGCAGTATACGGCGAAAAAAAGTGAAACTCTGATCTCCCATAACCTAAACTTTCCGCGGTCACCCTCTGGATTTGAGGAGTGGAAGAAAAAACTGCAATCCGAGCTGAACGAGGCTTACCAGAGATTCTAGTTTTCAAGGATGAGGCATTTTCTTCTTTTTCTTTTCACTCTTTGCTCTGGCAACTTGCATTGAAACCGAATCGACATTCCAACTTTTCTTCGTTGCGGAGTGCTCTATGAAGTCCAGATTGAATAATGATGCAATAGCAGATCCCCTAACCTCCTCGCTTTCGTCCTTGCTCGCCTTTACAAGGACCTTTCTTGCGCTCTCATCACCGATCGAGCCAAGCGCAGCAGCGGACTCATGTCTCACGATTTCAGATGGGTCATTGAGAGTGGAATCGCAGAGATAGGGAATTGCGCTCTTGAGTCCCATCTGACCCAGCGAAAAAGCACATTCGTGCCTGATGAGCGAACTCGGGTCGTTTTTCATGACACCGGCCAAGACGGGAACAGAACTTTCGTCTCCGATTTCTGATAGCACCGTAACTGCGTGGACTCTCACTACAAGCGAGGGCTCATCCTTCAAGACCTTGTTAAAGTATGAAACATCCCTTTCCTCATACTTTTCCTCCATCTTGCCTAGGATTTCGTATTCATGATCTATATCTTCTCCGACTATCCTTTCTGTGTACTTCAAGGGTTTGTTTCTCCAAAACTCAAAAGGGAAGGATCGGCCACGAAAACTGCCTTTTTTTCCTCTAGCTGCGATCTCTCGCAAGAGTTTTGCGAAACCGCAAATAAATGTAGTGCTTTCCACCAGAAATTATATTTCTGGGTAGCGATGTAACAGGGGCCATGACAGAAAACCAAGGGAACGCGAGTGAGGCTGAAATTTCTGGGATTTTGAAAAAATACAAGACGGTTGCAGTGGTCGGGATGTCAAAAAATCCGGAAAAGGATTCGTACAAGATTCCAGAGTACTTGATCAAAAACGGTTTCCGAGTAATACCAGTGAACCCTACTGCAGGTGAAATAATGGGATTAAAATCCTACAAGCGGCTCGCAGACATTCCAGAACAGGTGGACATTGTGGACATGTTTCGGCCTAGCGATGACATACCGAATTATGTCCAAGATGTGCTTCAAAAAAATCCCAAAGTGTTCTGGGAGCAACTCGGAATACACAACGCGCAGGCAGAAGAAAAGATAGCTTCTGCGGGTATCAAGGTTGTGTTTGATCGCTGCATGAAGGTGGAGCACGAAAAGCTGCGTTGAAAACCAGGGAGCGATGGCTATCTGTCATTCGCCGAGAAACCTTATGATATCTTTGCAACTTTTCGTATTCAGAATGTCTTCTTTCCGTGCCCAGGCTCTCCTAGCTTGCGCGACCCCCAATTTCATGTAGACCAGCTCGGTCGATTCATGCGAGTCCGTATCGATGCTCAGCATGACTCCAGACTTTAGTGCCTCTCTCGCATTTTCATCGTTCAAGTCCAGTCGGTTTGCATGACAATCGATTTCAAGAAGAGTCCCCGTTGAAAGCGCCTTATCTACAATCACTCTAAGGTCAAAAGTGTAACCGCTCCTCCCGAGCAGGAGCCGACCAGTTGGGTGGGCGATGATATCGACATTTTCATTTTCCATTGCCACGGATACTCGCCTTGTCATCATTTCACGGTCGTCTGAAAACCTGCTGTGGATTGAAGCAAGTACGATATCAAGACCCTTCAGCACGGAATCTGTCATATCCAGCCTGCCATCGGCTCCTATGTTCACTTCAGCTCCCTGGAGTATTCTAAAGTTCGCACCTGTTTCTTCATATTTCTTGTTCAAAGCATCGATTTCCTTTCGCTGGTCTTTGATTGTTCCTTCATCCATCGCGTTCGCGATCTTTAGCGAACCGACGTGATCGGTGATTGCAATGTACTCATAGCCGAGCTTCCGCGCTGTCTCCGCCATTTCGATCACTTTCTGCCTTCCGTCGCTCCAAACCGTGTGCATCTGCAGATCTCCTCGGATATCATTCAATGTCAGGAGCTTTGGAAGAGCATGCATCCTCGCGGCTTCAATCTCCCCTCGATTTTCGCGCATCTCGGGTTCTATGTAATCCATCCGGAGCGCTTTGTACACCTCCTCCTCTGACTTGCCCGCGACCATCGTTGCTCCATCTTTGTAAAGGCCGTACTCGTTCAGCCTCAGCCCCTTCCTTATCGCGATCGTTCTGAGTTCGATATTGTGAGCCTTCGAACCCGTAAAGTAAAGTAATGCTGCGCCCCAAGATTTTTCCGGTATCACTCTTACATCTACCTGAAAGTCATCCTGCAGTTTTACCGAGGCTTTTCGGTCTCCCGCAGACATTACCTCCTTTACTTCGTCCTGCTTTGTAAAATACTGAATCGCTTCTGCCGGGTTGTCTGTCTCGATCAACACGTCAAAGTCTCCAATAGTTTCCTTCATCCTCCGAAATGATCCCGTGATTGCACAGCGCTTCACTTCTGGGATTTGTTTAAGATAATCAAGCACTCTTTTGGAAAGTTCGATTGCCTGCGCGAGCAAGACCCTGTGGGATTGGAGTTTCGCATTTGCGATTCTTTGTAATAACACTTCGTCCGACTTCACTCCGAGCCCTTTGAAATTCCGCAGTTTCCCTTCTGTGATCGCGGCTTCTAGCTCCTCCAGATTCTTGATCTTGAGCTGCTCGTATAGTTGCTTCACAGTTTTTGGGCCGATTCCTTCGATCCTGGTAAGAGAGGGGACATCGACCGGAATTTTCTTTTTTGCTTTCTCCAAAGCTTCGAGCTTTCCTGTTCTCAAGATCTCGTCGATCTTTTTCTCGATATTCTCCCCTATACCCGAAAGATCCCGTAGCTTTTTTCCCTGCCAGAGATCTTCTATTGGCTCCGGAATAGTATTGATTGTCTGCGCGGCCCTTCTGTAAGCCCTTGCGCGGTATGGCTGGTCATCTTCGATCTCGCTATAGTCTGCGAGTTCATCCAGGATTTTTGCAACTAGCGAGTTTTTCAAAGGGATGCCGTGACCCCTTTCAGCGATACACTCTTTTACGCAATATTTTTTTCTTCACTGCAAGCCCGCGGCGAGTGATTGAGGCATTACACTTGATGGTGCTTGCGTAGTTGCAGTCAACTTTGCGTGAGACTTTAGAGTCCTTGCGAGCAGCTTGAAAATTTCGTTTGTTCCAACATCAATCAGATTTATCCTGATCTGCGAACCGCGCATGAAAATTTCGGCTTCAAAGCCTGGCTTTAGGGCGAATAAAACCGTGTTGTAGTGAATTATTCCTTTTAGTTTTTCTTCTATTATGACCTCGCTTTCATCTGGGAACGGACTGATCAAAAAAGCGACTCCATCGGCCCAGCTGATTGTCGGTATTGCGGTTCCGCCCTGCTGAACTGATTGGGTCGCAACCAGCTTTCCAAGATCTTCAAACTTGTATTCTAAAAGCTCGTGGATCACCAGTTTCTTCCACGGCTCTACGATAATGTCCATGCTCTTATCGCTATTATTCTCCGCTTCAGCGTTCATTTTATTTTCCAAAACCCATGTGTTCGTTATTTACTTGCTGGATGTTCCCTTTTATGGCTTGTTTCTCATTCGAGGCCTAACTTTGAGAGCATTCTCCACTTTTTTCGTGAATCTCCTTTTGCATCTTGGGTTACATTGATCTACTTTCTTCTGGATCCCTCAAAATGGAAGAAAACCTACAATGAGAAGGGAATTTGGAATCTTCTGCGCTCTGCTGTGGGCCCGCGTAACTCTATTGATGAAATTAGACCTTCAAAATCGGCCCAGTCAATAGATAGAGTCTCAAACGAAAACAATGTCATGCCCGAGGAATCTCAATTCGTCTGTTGCGCAAGCTCAGCGCGGAGCTGCGTCAAGCTCATTGGTGGAGAATGGCAGATTTACGGGAATATATGCGAAAAGAGTGATTCTGTTTCAAGAAATTCCTGAACTGTTCTAGTTTTCTAGCGCTCCGTTCATTTCAATTTGCTAAGGACACGAGGAGATGCCACTAGTCTTCGTTATAACGCTCTTGTAAGAAGACAAGGAAACACGTTTCCAAAGTCTAGCATCAATGAATAAACTTGGCATTCTTGCCAGAATAGCTGAGTGTATTTCATTAGAGAAGCGATCTCACACAATTACGATACTAGAGTTATCTTGATCATCTAAAAACACGTGGGACAATGCATAATAATCAAAACTTTAGAGATTTTTCTCGTAAAGAGGCTTAACACGACTTTGCAGAAGCCTGCAGCATCACAGTATTTCTTCCCCTACGAATTCATCGAAGCAAATTGGCGCCTGTGGACGTTTATCCTCATAATCGCTGTGGGAAGCTGGGCTCTGATAACCTACCCCGTCAGCCCGATAAATGGCTACATCGACCCATTTTACAGCCCGACTGTACTTATAGTTCCAATACCGGGGTTGTTCAGGCTCACCTGTTACGCCTATAGGAAGGACTATCACAGGCATCTGTTTCACCACCCTCTTGCATGCGAAAACAGTGATCGAGGAGAGCCGGCCGGACGCAAGTACACGGGTGAAAAGAACGCGATATTTCTATTTGAAAACGTGCACAGGTATATGCTGTATGCCGGAATTTTGCTCCTGCCGTTTTTCTATTACGACTTTATCATTTCTTTGACCTACGGGAACTCTCTCAGGATTGGCAGTCTGGTACTTTTAGCAAATGCGCTCGCCCTAACTGCGTGGACTCTATCATGCCACGCTTTGCGTCATTTGATTGGTGGGAACATCGATTGTTATTCCTGCGCGACAGCTGGCGGAGCGAGGAACTCTATCTGGCGGATCCAAAGCTGGTGGAACGCTCATCACGAAGCGCTCGCATGGATAAGCTTGCTAACAATTTTCTTTGCAGATCTCTATCTCAGAGCGATAACTGCTGGAGTGCCGCTTGATCATATCCTGTTTAACTTCTAAGAGAATGTGTCAGCATAAAGATGAGTCAGCATCAGCACGGCAAGCACATCATTCCAAGAAGTGCCAAGTACCCCATGTTCTTTTTTGGGTTATTGATCATCATCGCTGGCGGACTGGCTGTCCCACATCTGGGGATGTCAGAAACAGTCGAAGTCGCCACGGTCGTGGCGGGCTTTATTCTTATGTTCCTTGGAATAGTCCTAGAGTGAAGTTTTGCGAAGCTACGATCGCTTCGGATGTGCACTCCTACCCAGTCTTACGGCTGGGTTTTGGTTCCGTTGATTGCATGATTGTCAATCCATTAAATTTCACACTCTGAAAAAATTGGGTCTACGGGTCAGCCATCAGGATGTAGCGAATTCCCAAGCCTCTTCTTTCGCAACGGGGGCTCACCGATTCAATGACCCCGTGTGTTGTGGTTGAACAAGGTAGAAACGGGGGGACTTGGCTCGATATAAGGCAAAGTCCACGCAATGGAAAAGCAGGATCTGTCAAAGCAGTCATCAGAGAGGGGTTGGAGGCATACCGGGCAAGCACACAAACCTGTCGTCTGCTCAACTTTCGGGCAGAATTACCGACTACAGCTCCCCCCTTCCAGAGAAGAAAGATCAGTCGCGCTTGAACTTCGCCAGATGCGCAATGTTTTTGTTATGATGCTTGGAATATGGTCCCACGCGGATGACATATCATGTCAGAAAGGGTAACGAGTAATACTTCATCTGTGCGCCCAGTCCTTGAACTTATTGACGACCTTGATCAACTTCGCGTGATTCGGTTGGAAATCGGCCGTATGAACAACAAGACGCAGATCCAGTACTTGATGAAGAAAAGACAAGAACTGCTCTTAATAGTAAAATCTCTGAACGACGAACTCTCGCACAGAATCCCTCAAACTGACCCGATTGAAATTCGAATATTCCGTAGCATCCACCGCGCACTAGCAGTCTACGGGCGGGGAATTAGCGAATCCATTTTGCTATCGTTTGAGTACCAGACGGGGTCTCCACCGCTTGAAATTGTCAACAGGCCGAAAGTTTTCTACAGCTGCGTCGAAAAGGTGTTTGGAACAAAATCATCAAGGAAAATAGAACAGGCGATTTTGTTTGAAATAAGCCAAGAATTTGAACTGCAACTCTCTAAAAGGGCGGTGCTGGTCGATGCAATAAGGATGGCAAGATCCAGCATGCAGGAACAAGTCACGCAATAAGAAGAAGAACAAAGTAGAATTGAACAGCGCCAGAAACCCTCGGGAAAAAGTTCAATAAAATGCAAAAAACTCAAGAATTGTGAACAGGAAAAAATGGCAAACTATCTAGATTTAGTTACAAGAATAATCGAACTCATATTCAGCGTCGGCTTGATCGCAAGCTGCGTCATGCTTTTTAGATTCTTTCGCGGCGGCATAATGGCGCAGTCGTTTTTTCTTTTTAGCGTAGCAAGCACTCTATTCTTGGTTGACAGGGTGATTGCGGCGCTCGTCTCTTCAGATACTCTTCCGGACTGGCCATACAACACTGTTCACTTGAGCATGGAAATTGTATTCGTAGCTCTTTTGCTGGTCGGTTTCATACAACTTTATCGTAATTGGATGAGAGTACAGTACCCAGCTAAGCAGAAAAGCGCTATGCGCGTGCTACAGTAAAGCTGTTTATCTGGCACGAGAAAATCAGAAATGCTCATATGGCCTCTTGTCGCCCTCTAAGATGTAGGTTTTAATGACTCCAACTCAAACTCTTTCCAATGTTGTCGCTGGAATGCTCCTGATTCAGGTTGTCCTCGGTGGGGCTGCGGCACTTCTTGAATTTCCTATCATGATCCATCTCGTTTGGGGAGTCTTGACGTTTATCGCATTGATAGCACTGTCTGTGCTTCTGGCAAAGCGCTTCGGTAGCAGGTCAGGAGTGTTTCGAGTCTCACTGTTTGCAATAATTGATTTTGTCGTTCAAGGGATACTTGGTTTTATTTCGTTGGGATCAAACGGCGATGCTATTCTGGTACATCTAACCAATGCGTTCATACTGGTTGTGCTCGTAACCATGCTGATCAGTCTGACTATGAGGACGACTCCGCTTCAAAGGACAAGTGCAGCAGCAGCTCCATAGCACGCAACGGTTGCTGCCTTCCGAAACCGTCAAAGGCTCAGACAAAAATCGCGCTTTCTGAGGACTCTCGGATAAAATCTGAGGTTTGTGAGATCACAGCTCAGTAGTTTCTGACACAAATAAGGGTCTAATATGCTATTACCGTTTTGGGGATATCTGGAGGCTAGCATCGAGGAAAATTTTCAGTTCGACTTTTCTTCCTCATACTCTATCTCGTGGTAGGCACTCTTCCCCCTAATCTGCCGCTCCTAGGAGCTAAACACCGATCGAGTGCTTCTGCTTGGAAATTTTCTGCTCAATTCAAGAATAGCGATTGAAATCTTCTGATTTCCGTTATTCAAAACCTCATGTGCGTCTCCTACTAACTTTGAACGCAGGCTTTATGACGCCGAAAAATCCATCAGGATAATTGGAACCGTTCCTGGAGTTTATCCACAAAAAAATGCAAGTAGATCATTGCGAATTTCCCGAAAATCTCTACTACGACATCGAAAATGATGTCTGGTTTCAGACT
Organism: Nitrososphaerales archaeon; assembly: GCA_050749505.1. Taxonomy (GTDB): domain Archaea; phylum Thermoproteota; class Nitrososphaeria; order Nitrososphaerales; family CADDZS01; genus DATLTL01. Next base: position 2,024 of record JBOGRL010000425.1, on the reverse strand, counting down.
GATGTCGGAGGAAACCGCGCTAGGATGGGCATCTCCACCATTCTATCCTTCGTAGCGGGCAGGGTGTTGAAGGTAAAGCTCAACTTGGAACTCAAGCAGGTCGAAGTCGGAAAAAAAGTCGGCACGATCGAGTCAGCCGTGTATTTTGGCGCCGTAAGATCCCCTGTAGTGGGAAATATAGCGCGCATGAATCTTGGTCTCCAACAAGACCCAAGACCCTTGGACGAATCGCCTTACGGAGCTGGGTGGATTGCAGAATATGATTCGTTTGACAACTCCTCCTTGGCCAGGCTTTGCTACGGTGAAATAGCAAGGGAGAAACTCGAGGCGAGGATCAAGGAGCTCAAAGTAAAATGCTTCAAACTCTTGCCAGACGATCAAATGTATTCAATCGGGACAGAGTGCATAACCACGCTCGTCAACTTGAGCGAACTGCTCTCCAAGCGTCCTCTTGGAAGCGTAGTTCACCTAGTTACAGATGATCCATTATCGGACGTAGAAATGGTTCGCTGGGCAATGCGAACAAAGAACGAAGTTGTGGAAACGAGAAAGGAAGATAACCTGTACCACTTTATAGTGAAGAAAACTGCTGAAAAATAGAGCGTGAGGAAAGGCCGGTGTATGGAAGCTGGCCCATCCTCATGATGGCGTTGCGTGTTGATTATTTTTCGATCGGCGAGCGGACAATATTGCCCCATTCTGTCCAGGAACCATCGTAATTCCTGACATCTGGGTATCCGAGCAAGTATTTCAGGACAAACCAAGTATGCGACGATCTTTCTCCGATTCTGCAGTATGCGATGACTTCTTTGTCAGAAGTCACTCCCTTTGGTTTGTAGAGGTTCTCTAGCTCCTCCACCGACTTGAATGTTCCATCATCCCTGACCGCCTGACTCCAGGGAATGTTAGCCGCGCCCGGGATGTGTCCTCCCCTTTGCGCGTGCTCGGTTGGATACTCTGGCGGCGCGAGGATTTCCCCGGAGTACTCCTTCGGGCCTCTCACGTCAACCATGGCGACATTCTTCTTTCCCAACGCATCCCTAACGTCGTTCAGATAGACGCGAATTTTTTCATCAGGCTTGCCCGCCTTGTAGCTAGTCCTTGGGAAGTTTGGGGCATCTTTGGTCAGAGACTTGTCTTCCTCAATCCATTTCTTCCTACCCCCATTCATGATCTTGATGTCCTTGACTCCGTAGTACTTGAACACCCAGAATGCAAACGCTGCAAACCAGTTGTTGAAATCTCCGTACAGCACCAGAGTCGTGTTGTCGGAAATTCCGTTCTTGCTGAAAAGCTCCTCGAGCTGCTGCTGTGACAGAATATCACGCTTCACAGGTTCGTTGATGTCTTTCTTCCAATCAAATAACACCGCGTTTGGGATGTGACCCTGATTGTAATTTGAGGTAGGGTCGTAGTCAACCTCCGCGATCCTAACATTGCTATCTTTATGGTGCTGCAGCACCCAGTTTGTGTCAACCAATACTTCCGGATGAGCGTAACTTTTCGTTTGCTGTTGCGTAGTACTCATTTCAGATCAACTAAAACGATTCAGAGGACATGTTATATTAGGCTAGAGAATGACGCGAATTTTGCCAGTAGACTGCACTTTTGGGCGTCAGATTGACGAAAATGGCCGCATTTAGGTCCTTTGGAAGATAGTTGCCTTTGCTATACTGCCTGTATTTCCTTTGGAGTAGGCTTGCCATGAGACGTTTTTTCTGAGGGCATTTTCCCGGCAGAAGGATCTGTGCTTTGCAATAGATCAGAAGGAAGGCGAGTTTTGTCCAGTCTTCTGAGTAATAGTCTACGAGTAGCGTCACATTCGGATTGTTCGAGATGTTTTGCAACCTCTTCAGGTTGACAGCTTTTTTCTTCTTCTTGTCGATTACAAAAAATATTTCATTCTTCGTGTTTGCAAAAACTATGGGAACGATGTGGACTCTGTTCTTCGAATCGGTGGTTCCGAGCCTCGCAACTCTTGCATCTCTAAGAAAATCAAGCTCCGTTCTTTTGAAAATCATAAT
>JBOGRL010000424.1:0-1676 GCA_050749505.1 Nitrososphaerales archaeon | reverse complement strand
GAGTGCTCGTCGCCAGTGTTCCAAAATCTGTAACCTTTGAGTCCGAGAACAGCTCTCGGTGAAATGCCATCTTCCGTAAATTTGAACCGCTTGTACGGTTCACCACCTGCTGGGGCAGCCGAACCATCGATTATCATTTTCCCCCTTTCTATTGGAACCTCTTCAGAAGATAGCGGCAGTATTGTCATGTTGCTGTTTGCAAGTGCCTTATCCACCATGTGGACTGCGGGACACTGATATCTCTCAGCGTAGTTAAAGATCCTAATCGCATCGTAAAAACACTCCTCCATGTCGCCAGAAGAAAGAACTATTCTTGGAAACTCTCCGTGTGATGCGTGGAGTACGAACTGAAGGTCTCCCTGTTCATTCCTCGTAGGTAGTCCAGTAGCAGGTCCACCGCGAGAATACAGTGTGATCACAACAGGCACCTCGTTGATTCCGGCCCAGCCCATTCCTTCAACCATGAGGGAGAAACCTGGCCCTGAGGTTGATGTCGAAGCTCTAGTTCCGGTGAGGGCAGCACCCGTTGCCATCGTAATTGCGGCAATCTCATCCTCTGTCTGGACTACAACAGTCGATCCTTTTCCATCGGGAGTGTCGCCGTCGATCGAGCTGAAATTCTCATTCGATTCCAAAAATTCGCTTTCGTCCGAGGCAGGAGTGATTGGATAGTAGGCCTGCATCCTACATCCGCCAACTATCTTTCCCAGAGCGACCGCTTGGTTTCCAGCCACGAACATTCTAGGTCTTGACTTCTCTATAGGTGCGAGCTTTGCGGAAAATGGCGGATGAGCAATGCTCTTCATCATATCGTAGACCAGTCCTGCACCAACGACGTTCATTTCGATTATTTTCTTCTTTCCTCCGAAAATTGCCTCAACGGCCTGTTCCACGTATTTTACGTCAAGCCCGAGAACTGCCATGGAGGCAGAAACTGCGAGCACATTGATAATTCTTGAGAGCTTGCTGAACTGCTTTTCTCCAATCTTTGTTCCCGTCTGATTGATTATTTGCTCGTAGGGAACCGGAAAAATCTGAATTTCTCTTTTTTGGGCTTCGTCAATTATCCCTGAGACATTCGCAGGAAGACCTTGAGCGGCTAATCTCCCAGCAATTTTCTCTCTGATGTTATTTTCTATTGTGTCGACTTTTTGAATCTCGGTTGGGGCAAGAGACGGATTGTAAATTATGCCCCCGCGTGGCCTCACAGCCTCGGCGTGCCTGATCAAAGTCTCTGCATCGAAAGTGGCTAGAAGGTCAACATCATCGATCTTTGACCTGATTTGCTTGTCACTCACTCTAACCTCAAAATAGCTATGAAGCCCCTTGATATTGGAGTAATATTCTCTGGTACCATAAACCCAGAGACCCGCATGAACGCAGGCTCTCGAAAAGATGTTTGCAGATGAATCGACGCCACTACCCTGTGCGCCACCGATCATCCAGCTCAGGTTATTAGTTCTGGCAGGGGTTGCAGACAAAGTCTTCAGCCCCCGCCCGTCGCCCTTCCGTATCCTATTGCACAGTCGTCTTCTTTGATTTCACCGCAGTATGGGCATGCGCATTGGCAGTTATCAATTTGGTTGCCGCAATTCGGACACGTCATGAGTTCTCTTTCTAGTGTCAAGGAATGCTCACTCTCTTCCTGTGAGAAGATTGCTAGTCAGTGTTTAATC
>JBOGRL010000423.1:0-21416 GCA_050749505.1 Nitrososphaerales archaeon | reverse complement strand
CTTTGCATCCTTGATCTCTCTCTTTGATTTGCATTTGACGCAATAAGCTTCGACCATTTTACATCGCCAAAGCAAGCCACCGAAATAGTATAACAGCATTACTAGATTTACTTTTAAAGAAAGGGTGATTTTTGCACCCACAACCTAAACGGATTCCAGATACGCTTTTATCGCTCAAAGGAGTTTTGAAAGCCTATGAGCATGCTCTTGCAACATCTTTCGAAGGAGCTTATGCGGGAAATCGGCGTAAAGTCAAGAGACGTTTACGAAATGATACTTCCAGCTGTCGATATCTTTGAAGATGGAGCTAATTTGGTAATAATGGTAGACATGCCCGGGTTTGAAAAAGAGAATATCCACACGCGTCTGTCCGAACAATTCTTGATCATCAGCGCAAAACGAGATCGCACTGAAAGAGACGGCGTTACTTATTGGGAACAAAGGCCGCTGAAAATTCACAAAAGGATTATGCTACCCTCAAGAGTACAGATCGAGGAAGAAGTCGGCACCACGGCAAAATACGACAACGGCGTTCTGACGATCAAATTGCCGCTGAAAAGCTACGGCAAAGTAATCATCGAGTGATTTAGCTCAAGTTCTTCTGTTGCTGTAAGCAACTGAAAGCACCAAAACGACTAGCGAGACGGCGAATCCTATCTTGGCATCAAGACCCGTCGCAAAGTAATAGGCGAAAACTGAAATCCCTGCAACTCCGAGCCCCGTCCCCACGCCGGGAAGAAACTTTGGCGAGTTTTTGCGACGGTTGCTATTCTCGGCATATCTCACTCCAGTTGGATCGTAATTTTGCTCCAGATAGCCCTTGAGCAGGGGTAAAACTTCAATCCCGGAATCAAGCGCTTTGCTAATTTTCTTCACTGCATCTCGCAATTCCTCGCGATACGCCTCTTCAAGCAACCCCTCTTCCTCCAAGAGATTTCCTAAAATCTTCACAAAACGGAACTTTGGATCTAGAGCAAGACATACTCCCTCAAGTATTGAGAGCATACGCATGTAGAGCACTAGGTTTTTGGGAAGCTTGAAAGGAAATTGGTATATGGTTCTGTTCGCAATTTCCAAAAGAGCCTTCACCTCAGTCTCCTCAACTTTCTGCCCGTGCATGTCAGCTAGGGCAAGCTCGACCCCCCTCTTTATCACGTAGCGGTTTGCATCGGGCTGGAGCAAGCCAAGCTCGAGCATCATATCGACGACTCTTGAGGAATTGAAATCAACCAGCGCGGTGTAAAACCTGATCAGTTTTAAGCGAGTTCCGGGGTCTAGCGCCCCCGTCATTCCAAAATCATACAAGATTATCTTCGTCGTCTTGGTGGATTTTTTCTTGCCGTCCCCGGCTACTACCTCTTGCCTTTTGACCGAAATGTTGCCGGGATGGGGATCAGCGTGGAATATGTCTTGACCCAGTAGCATGGTAAAGAAAATCTTAGCGACTCTCCTTGCGAGTTTACTCTTGTCGACGCCAGCTTCTTCGAGCGATTCTATGTTGCTAATCTTGATCCCGTCAATGTATTCCAAGACCAGAACCTGTTCGGAAGATAATTGGGGATAAATTTGTGGTATGAGAACATCTCTTTCGGACTTCAAGTTCTTCTTTATTGCTAGCAGGCTGGCTGCTTCCTTTCTATAGTCCATCTCCTCCTTGATCGTGTCTGAAAACTGTTCAATTACTGACTCGGCGGTGAACTCCAGCGACCTGTCGATGAATCTTCCGATAAGCGGTACAAGCCTCCGCAAGACCTTTGTGTCCACTTCGATTTTTTCTCTGATGCTGGGTCTGTTGACCTTCACCACAATCTGCTCGCCTTTGTACATGCCTCTGTACACCTGCCCCAGACTGGCGCCCGTTACCGCATCTTGGTCAAATGAGTCAAACACCTCGGAGATCGGTTTTCCGAGTTCCTTTTCAATTATCGGCTTGACCTGTTCAAACGGTGCTGGCGGAACCTCGTCTTGAAGTTTCGCAAACTCATTGATGTATGGCTGAGGCAGCACGTCAGGCCGAACGGAGAGAAGCTGACCCAGTTTTATGTAAGCGGGCCCCAGCTCGATGAAAACCTTGACCGCCCTCACCGCGTGCTTTTTGTAAAGCTCTGGACGGACTAGTTTGCCTTCCGCCCTTCTGATTTCGCGACGATCGCGCCTATAGTTTAGGGCGACAGGGAGCATCTTCCAAACTACTTGGACGAACCTTCTTGTCTCTGGCTTGAGCAAAGGCATGTATGGCATTTTTTTTCCATTGCGATTTGTGAACTATCTCTAGAACAGCAATGAGAGAGAGCGCTTGATCTTACCCAGCAATTTATTCAATGAGAAAAATGCAAACAGAAAGGTAAACGAGTTGCTAAATCTAAAAGCACCTTCTCGATCTGGAGAATTGTCTTGTTGCTGTTTCCGGTTTCTGAGAAATATTGTCGACGCAATACCGAATGCGACCAGAGTCTCGGGCGAATCCCTGACCAAATGAGCAAGCGGATTTATTCGTGGATCGATTTTGTCCTCGTGAATCACGAACTTGTCGCGGTATTCCCTGACATGCAAGCCACCCGCGCTTTTTCTATACTGCTTTTGGCTTCTCCTCTTGTATCCGAGATTTGTTTCTGAGAGATCATCAAGCCCTTCAAGAGAAGGGAGTACCTCTTTTGAGATCGTTATTTCATCTTCCCGCATGTGAAGCAGCAGCAGGAGACTACGAAACACGCCCATTTAATTCAATTTATCTCCGGTGGAAGTGCTCGCTGATTCTCGCAATATCTTCGTCTGAAAGCCGCCAGCCGGAAGCCTCGCAATTTTCCCTGACGTGTTCCATACTGCTAGCTTTGGGAATCGCGACGACATTTTCTTTGGAAGTGAGAAAGTTCAAAGCAACCTGGGCCTTTGTCTTGTTGTTGTACTTCAAAGCAATTTCGTCAAGTAGTTTGTCTTTTCTCTCCGCAACCGATCCGCGGGTTAGTGGTGAGTACGCGACAACCGTGATCTGTTCTGACTCGCAGTAGGGAATCAGGCCATCCTCAATGTCTCTAGACTGCAGGTTGTACTTGACCTGATTTGACACGATTTCCTGCGAGGAAAGAGCGGCCTGAGCTTCCTTCAGCTGTCCAACTGAAAAATTGCTGACTCCGATGTATCTGATTTTGCCTCGCTTGACCAATTCTTCCATCGCGCGCATCGTCTCCCTGATCGGAACTGAAGGGTTTGGCCAGTGGATCATGTAGAGGTCGATTGTTTTTGCACCCAAGCGCTTCAAGCTGCCCTCGGCAGCTTTTAGGACTGCGTCATACTGAAGGTGGTCTGACCAAACTTTCGTCGCAAGGAAAACCTGGTCCCTGATCCCCTCGATAGCCCTCCCAACCACACCCTCTGTGCCGTACATCTCGGCCGTATCGATGTGGGTTGCGCCCAGTGACACACCGAGTCTCAAGGGTTCCACTCCTCCCTGATATTGCCAAGTTCCCTGACCGATCTCGGAGATCTTCACCCCTGTCTTTCCGAGTCCCTTTTGCCTCATCATCTATTGTTGTATCAACCTCTTTCTTATAAGAGAAAGGAAATATCTTTGTGGAAGGATACTTTTCTCTTTTTCACCTAACGTGTGTTTTTCTCGTGATTCTCGATATTTTTCTGAATGAAACCCATTCAAAAACTTCATTCAGTGATTACTTTCAGGGCAAAAGAAGAAATCCATGAGAAAAACCATGTAGGGGATAGATCACAGCAAATTGCAAACCTAGAACGTAAATAGAAACCGAATGGAAAGAAAATGATTAACTGATTCAATAACCGAATACGATTAGATGCGACAAGCCGAAGGCGAGCCCGGCGCTCAAGATAGTTATCATTGTCCACCACAAGATTAGTTTCACTATTTCTTGGTTGTTTGCAACCGATGGCCCGCGTGAGATTCCCGCACCGAGCATCCCGCCTATTATGACCTGAGTCAACGAGACAGGCACCGAGAGAATCGTGAGTATTGTCGTTACTATTGCAGACCCCATGATCGCAGAGAGCGTCTTGATCTGGCTTAACCCGACTATTTTGTCGCCAACGACCTGCGCGATTGATTTTCCGAACAATATCATCCCGAGTGCAGCCAAGACGAAAATAGCTAGCTCCAGTGGAATGACAAGCGACGTGGATTGACCTTTTGCAAAGGATACGATCAGCCCTATGTTGTTAGCGCCAAGCGTGAAGGAGACGTAGAAGACAGAAACGATTAGCAAAAGTCGGTTTATCCAGCTGACTGTCGATAATGGTCGGTTACTTTCCAGTCTAATGAAAACTTCGTATGCTACAAACGTAATCAGAGCGCAGATAAATGGTGCTGCGATCCACGAGCCCACGATTTCAACTAGGAACTTCGGACTGAATTTAGTTTGGCTTCCAAGAGCTGCTCCGACGAACGAGCCCACAACGCAGTTTGAAAGGCTCACCGGGATGTGGAGCAGCGTCAGTATGAGCAATAGAGAGACTGAAACGGAAATTCCCACGAGGATCGCGGAGCTCGGAATATTTTGCGAGACAAGCTTCCCCACTATCGAGCTGGACATTTCCTGTCCCGCTATCAAAAGACCCATGAAGACTCCGATAACCGTGAGCCAAACTGCGAGCCTGTATCTGATCAGGTTGGACAGGTTTCCGACTGTCAGGCCAGCGTTGTTCCACCCAAAAGCAAACCCAAAGATCAAAAGTAGCAAGGTGAGCAAAAGAGGAAAAGAAGAACCCAGCAGCAGAAGAGAATCCGCTCCCCTTAGGAGTACCCCTTTGCTACGAGAACTTGAAGCACGTCAGAGCCGTGTTCGGCGCTGTCTGCGACGCCGTCTGCGATGTTTAGGAAATCCTTGAGCATCACAATGTCCAACACATTTGCATTGATCTCATTTTTGAGCAGGTTCTGTATAATTTTGTAGCGGATTGTATCCGCCCTTTCCTCGGACTCTTCTGTCTTTTCTGTGAGGGTAAGGACTTTGGCCTTGTCCTTTTCAAGCGCCAAGATCGCACGTCTTAATATCTCGGCAGCTTCGATGCACGCAGAGACAAAAGACGCGACGTCCTCCTTGAACAAATAATCAATCGTTTCCTTTGGAATCCGCCGCTGGTGAAACACCTTGGCCGCATCCTTTGCTTCGTCTGCGATGTTGTCTATAAGCCCGAGCAGGTTCAGCAGGTCCTCCCTGATCCCGCCGAAAAATGATCCTGTAGCAATTTTCCTCACCAAGCTCCTGTGGAGCTCATCGCCCTTGTCTTCGAGGCTGGAAATCTCTTCGTATTCGCGTTCGACCGCGTCATAGTCGTGCTTCTTGAGAGCGTTGACGAGATCTAGCAGATGCCTGCTGGTTTCGATCGAGATATCCAGGTTTGAGACTACCCTTTCCAAGACCTTTTCCTCGCCCCTTGAAACAAAGTTGAAAATGTCCTTGAGCGTCACCATGATTTCTAGGCCGCCTATGTTTGAAAAATGAGATCAAGTTCATTTTTCTTGGATGAAGGATTTAAGTTGCTAGTACCCAAAAAAGAGCAATCTCTCAGGAAACTGGATTGGAAGTGAACCCGATATCAAACCAAACGCGCCAAGAAAGGTCGAAAAGCGACGCAATCCTTGCGGATCGATTTCAATGCACGTGTGAAAAAGGGAGGAAATGGCTTCGACGATACCAGAGATGAAAAACCCTACGAAATTTGAGATATGAGCAATGCCCTCACAATTGTTGCGAAAGTGAAACCCGAGATTAGTTTGAGACTTGACTCTCTGCCACCACAGAATTGAGAAAATGCGGCATGTTGCTGGCTGGAATGCTCGTAATAGATGATTACAAGGAAATTGGGCAGCGCATTGAGACGGACTATGCCCTAAAACTGTTCAGAATAGCAGAAACATATCAAAAGTAGAACTTGCTGTGTTTTTAAACGAAGACCGAAAGAGCTTTTTGGTTTGTACAATAAGTTTGGCACAAGAGGGAAAGCCGTGCTATAGAAGCAAAAATACATTCTCAAGCGAAGGTATGCGGATGAAATAAGGATCTGAATATTCCTCCAGTAACTGATTTCTCTATAAACTTGCACACTATAAGTTTCCCAGCTAACTCAAAAGTGCACGGTGCAACATTCATGCTTTACCCATGGCAGCGAAGGCTTCACGTATAACCAACCTCAATTCTCACCACTTTGATTACTGGATTAATCGGGTCTGGAGGACAGGTCTTAGGTTGTTTTTCTTCATTCCTGGTTGGTTTGATAAAATTGTTGCTGGTCATACGAGCGCCCCAGCCATATGAAAGTGAACTCCGTGCATCCAAGACATTCTGGAATTTCAGCTCCTGTTGCAACGGCCTTTATTGTAGTGATAATTCTAGTTGGGGTTCTAGTAACCCTTTCTGTTGCAGCCGGGACTACAACTAATACATCGAGATCCACGCACACCGTGTCTACTAGCTACTCTTCATCATATTCATCTTCAACGACATTCACATCTACAAGCTTTTCATCCACATCGAGCAGTACGTCAAGCTCTTCGTCCTCTTCAGGTACCACGACCTCGAGAACGTCTACTACTACTTCTATAAGTTCAATGTCATCATCAACAACAACTAGTTCTACTAGCAGCACAATACAAACAAATTCCGCATCCTCATCGTCCTCCTCATCGTCTTCGTCCTCTTCATCCTCCTCGCAGGTTTCACAAGACAATGTTACGATTAGTTTTGCCCAAAACCCAATTGTCAGAGGACATAATCAGACGATTTTCGTAAGTGTAACTCAAGGGCCGAATTCAGTACCAAACACTCCAGTGCAAATTCATGTCATTTATGCATCCGGAGACACAATCAAAGATTTTACCAATACTACTGATTCAAACGGAGTGGCTGCGGCAACTTGGCTAATTGGAGGAGACTCTGACACTGGGCTGTTTAGTGTCACCGCCTCTCTGAGTGTGAATCAGCAGACCGTCACATCCGGATTTGAAGTCATCGCGGCAACGTCAACAACTACAAGTTCTTCATCCACAAGTACAACGTCGTCGAGTTCATCATCCACGACAAGTACAGCAACTACAACTACTAGTTCAACATCGACTTCTCAATCGAGTACGTCGTCCTCTTCCAGTTCTGGAGACCCAAGCCTCGTAACAATGATCCCGGTTGCGCTGACCGGGGAATTCGCTTACGACCAGAATAACCGCATCATCTATGCTACTGCAGAGAATTCCATTGTGGAGATCAACGCAGTGACAAATCAGGTCATGGGAACTATCAGGTTGAGCGAGACTCCGACCGGAATCGTATTTGATAATCTTGATCAAGAGTTGTATATTGCGGCTAACTATGTAATTGGCGGAGCGACTCAAGGAGGGCTGACAGCGATCAAAGTGACTGGAGCAGGCTACCAGATGATGTACAATGTGACTGGGTTCCCTGTCGTTGGGGATCTTGCACTAAACTCCCGGACGGGCTACATCTACTTGGTCGACGTATACACGTCCCATTCCAACACATTCCAGACAGTTACCGAGAACCTGGCGGTAATCAACACTGTTGCGAATGAAAATTTAATCGTCAAGAACGTGACTGTCAGTTCTTCGAGTCCCAGTTTGATTCCCGGTCCGATAGTTTTTGACTCTTCAAATGGCTACATTTATGGCGTTGCTAGGTCGGTAGGTATTGACGGCGGCGGTGGCTCGACATATTTCGTGATTAATACAAACAACGGCTATTCCTCTGTGAGCGGGCCTTATAACTTTCCGCCGAACTTTCCCGTCTCGTTTGCGTACAACTCTGGCAGCGGGCTAGTTTACATTGCTCCCACCACGTTTGAGATCGTCATGGGAATTAGTTCATATTCGCTCCCCGGACAAAACCTCACGGTAGTCGACGGTACTTCGGTTTCACGCACGATCCAACTCAGTTCAAGTTCCAGCAGCAACCTAACCAGCACGGTTTACGATCAGTTAAACGACGAGATCTACGTCGGGAACAGCAGTTCGTCAGGCTATACATTGACACCCATCAACGCCGCAAATTACCAGATCGGTAGCGTGACAAACCTGCCCAGTTTTGCAAAAAGCATGTTTGTTAATCCAGAGAACAACTACCTGTACGTTGTGATGTCAAACGAGGTCTACGTTTTCTCGACTTCTTAATTTCTTTATGAAAAAGCAAGAGACAACTCGCACAGGAGCAGTCAAAACCAAGAGGCTCCCTTGCTTTACTGCTCACGTTCCTCATTTAGAACGCGTGTTCTCAGGAACTTAGAATTGTGAATTGTTGACAAGTCATATATCAGAGCCTTGGTACAAAAAGCTCCTGTCATGGCACTTGACGATCCATTATTTGTAATTGCGATAATCACTCTCATAGTGCTTGCAGTAGTCCTGTTCTCCTATGCGGCGTACAAGATCGTCAAATTCCTTCGCAGGGCAAACAGATTTTTGGATGAGCGAGAAGCGGAGGAGAAACGTAAAGTCCCGCGGCCCAAGATAGTTATAATTTTTTTATCATTCCTAGCAGGCCATAGTTGTTGAAGCGCAGTGCCCCCTTGGCAATCCGGATGCTGATCGCTGTCATCACGGTTCTGATCCCGCCCGTCATCTTTGAGAAATACACCTACTTCCTCTACGTCACGGCAAACCCAGTTTTCTTCACATATTCCGGCGACCGGCTCTGGTTTGACATCATCTGGTTTTGCATTGCTGGTGCATTGTCAGCGGTTATCGTGGGGAGGGACACAAAAACTGCAATCATTCCACCGTTGATTGCGTCTCTGGCATTCACCATCATCGTATACGTCGAGCCATTCTGTACTGTAAAGGAGTGCTACGTCAGTTCAACCGACGGCCTCGCGCCCCTGAGAGATTTCCTGCTGTTCGGATCGCTCAGCACGCTCACTTCTGCCGCATCGATGAAGAGCTGGTATCGCGCAAAGCCAGGAGAATCGCGCAGGTCAGCCACTGATACCGCATTTCAGCTTGGAGTCCTGACGCTCATGGGCTACGCACTGTGTTTTTTCCCGATCATGCACATCTTCGCGAGCGTGAGCGTCCCTTATCCCTGGAATTATTTCCAGTGGTTCCTCGCTGGCGTCCCTTCGGGTCTCGCTGGCTCAATGTGGATACTGGATCGGGGGAACATCCCCGGAATACTTTCAAAGCTTTTCGCAGGCGCATCGGGCGTCGCACTCGCTCTTGCGCTGGCTGTAGAAATACCGTGCGAAGATTGTAGTGGCTATGCAATCCCTGTTTCATCAATATTCCTGTTGTCACTTGCATTTTGCATACCCGCAATTCTTCTAGAAGTGAAGCGGCGCCGCGCAGTATTGAGTCCCAGAAGCAAATTGGCCCGAAATGCACCCGGGATAATTACGACGACCACAATAGTCCTCACGATAATATTGCTGTGGAGTTTTTTCTTGACCGCAAACTACCAGATGTCTGTCGTGAACGGGTTTTCCGGCGGGGTTTCAAACTCTAGTTTCTCTCCTCTGGAGGTCGGTCGGACGTTTGTCTACTCTGCGGGATACCTTGCTATACCCCGGGTCGTGTCCCAATCCGTGGGAGTGAACGTGAGCTTTGGAAGGAATACTACAATATCACTGAGCGCATACCCGAACAATTTCCTCGCTGCCGGCGTCGGAGATCAATCTCCCAACTGCTGCAAGGATGGGCTCGACCTCTCGTACAGGGCTGATGTAATCGAGTTCAGCAATGGAACGGAGGCAGCCTTGGCAAGGGCGTGGTGGGCGTGCGACGTGAATATGGCCTGCGGCGGCTATAGCTGGCAGCAGCTCCTGTTCATAGGGTCTATGCAGCTCCCAAGGAACGCGCTCTCAAACTGGGTTGAGCTTCAAATGAACTGGACCAGCCCGATCCTCATCCAGTGGTTTTACAGGATTCACCACACTATTAATGGAAGCGCAACTCCTTGGACGCTCTACAGCAGCTTCACCCCGCCGGAGATTCAAAACCACTACTGGGACGCTGGGTTGTTTTGGGTGGGGGCTGGAAATCATCCGACGGGCTATGCTTATTTTTACCAGTTTGGAGTTTCCAGCGCCTATCCGGATCGGGACGCAAACTGGCAGGTGTTTGTCCAGTGTCCCAACATAGTCTTGAATGGCTCCCGCTCATGCATTCCGGCCGCTGCATATCTCAACGGAGATCAATCTTTCTGGAAGGTGCTCTACACCTTCGGTGAGACCTATCCCGGCATGACGTTTTCGTACCTCGGAAACCATGAGGTCGAGTTTTACTACTCCGGTCAAAGTCCGAAGACGGGCGCCACAATTTGGTGAACTAGGATATCTCTGCCCGTTCAGATATCAATATTGGAGAAAAATATCCTAGCAAAAAAAAGAGGCGGCTCTCATGGGAGCTCCAGTGAAAGGTCGTCCGAATAATCCCAACGTATTCGCGGCAACTACTCTGGTGGTGAAGTCCCTAAAACAAGCTTCTAGCCAGTGACTACAGTGAAATTGACCCATCCGGTGTAGCTCGACGCTGGCGCGATCAGAACGAGGTCAAAGATTTTACTGGATTCAAGAGTGGTGGGAACGATGGGTGAGACGCTTGCGACCTGAAATCCACCAGACGCATTTATCGAGTCGATCTCAATAAGCTGTCCAGTTCCCGTCAGAGTGACCGTAACCGGTATCTCATTCCCAGTATAGAATCCCGGTTCTCCAGGGTTGATAAGGTTGGCCGAAAATGCTTCGCCTGCTAATCCGGAAGCTCGTTGACCATTTGAACTTACAAACGACACGCCGAACCCCTGTATGTAGGAGAGCCAAGAAGTGACAGGCGGGATTTGCTCGGTTCCGGTGTATATTGAAGCTCTGCTGTCGTTGTACTCTATGCTCATGGGGATAGTTCCGTTCGGAAGTTCAAAAGCCACCTGACCGATTGTTTCTTCGCCAGGAGTTAGCGTCATGTTGCGCAGTATTCTGCTTTCGCCGGGAACCGGTTGTGCGTACAAAATTTCACGGTTCGTGGTCACCATCGTGAAGCCATTTGGGTCTAGAATCCAGCTGCCGTTTTCGGCGCTGTAATGAACGCTGATAAAGTATGTGTAATCTGTTTCGTTGGCGTACCCCGTAGCGTATTCCGTGGAGTTTAGAATGTTCACTCCGTACTCAGTGTTCGAATTCCTTATGGTCACGGAGCCGGGGTCGGGGAGGACGCTAAAGTGTAGCAGGAGGAGGTTACCCCATTCGTCCCCCGCGACAATCGTGTACCTCCCAATGGCAAGCGGAGAAAGGATAGTTGAATCACAGTTGCAGTTCGGGTTGAATATCAACCGGCAGCAACTACCGCAGAAAGGAATGCTGAATTGCACAGGACTCGAGTCGTTTGCAAAGTAGTAGGAATGAGGGGGAGGGAAACCCGTGCACATGAAACTGCCAAAAATGTCCAAGGAGTCTCTAGCGCTTGATATGTTGCCGTAGCTGAACGAACCTTTGAAAATTTCTATCCCAAAAGGATAGCTCGTTGGGCAGCCCAAAGTGAGATTTTTCGCCCATCTATTTTGCACAGAAACATTGTTTGCAGCTGGAAGGATATTGTACTCTGCCAAAGTGATATTCAGGAATGTTGGAAATGGAATGTAGTTCGTAATCTCGCTACTGTTCAAAGAGAGTGCGAACTCGATTCCGAGAGACGTATCAACTGTACTAGCAGATTCGGGGGAAGAATTGACCGTCTTGTATGACGTTACCATAGATACCAGAGTCGTTGTTGAAGGTTCTATGACTACATCGGTTCTAGTCTCGCCGATAGTTTCCGTAGAGACTGGCGTTTCAGTCGTGGTTACATGTTTGGGATAGAGAGGAAGGAGAATCAGAGCGTTGATAACGACTGACGCCAAGAGAGCCGCTGCCAAGAGCGCGGTCAGGAAAGATCTGTTTTTTGCCGTGCCTTCTCGCCTCTCAACTCCGAGTGTCCCTGACGCATACTTCCGGACGGATGATGAACGGAAAGGAATTTTACTGGTTCTGAAATAGGATGCTTCAAGAGCTTCTCTGCTTACTCGACGTTGTGTTCTCTCCTTCTAATTTGTTTCCCATTGTCTCAAAGTCCCAGGATTCGTTGGATATTGCCATTCTTCTCAAGTTATACATCAACGACAAGTAAAGGCACCATACCTCTCTTGCCAGTTGCAAAAGCCAAGGAAAGCAAAAACTCCATCGATTGCTCAAGGACTGGAATTTGCCGAACAGCAATTAAGTACTATCATACCGATGGTCATTACAAGACGGGAGAGCTGTCAACTCTTTGTCAGCTGCTATGAGAGACTTCATCCTTGAGCTGTCGATAACCTGACAGCACATACGATAAGAGAGCTGATGTTCAAGAACTGCTGACCACTCGGTTTTCCAATTGAGGTGCTATCTTTCCGGATAAGAACTTTGATCGCAACAGCCCGTCGTAGATCAGAAATTTTCCTATCCAAACCGACCTGATGACTTCGAGCGCCTGGATCGGGGATTGTTCTGGTGACCCAAAATCCGCGGGATGGAGCAATATACCAAAGATGATGAGCGGCTGGGAGAAACCCCAAACGTCGATCAGCGAGTTTGCAGTGTCAAAGACCAAGAATTCTGGATAAAACGCTATCGGCAGGAGCGTGAAGTAAGGAAGAAGCATGAGGTTTGTTTGTGGAGTAGAAATGTACGAGCTGAATAGCCATGCAAATGAAAACATTCCCGCCATCATCACTGTCAAGCTTCGCCAATCTTCTATTTTCGTAACTTTCATTTTGACCTTGAAGCCCTTGTAGAGAATCGCGCCTGAGAGGAGTATGAAGGCAAGTGGAAACAAGACGTGCCTCAGGGGGTTGTCGCTTGGGAACAAAACAAGCATCCACGAGCCTTCGACGTACCAGTTTGCCTGATAGTCAAAGAACCGAGTAATGAAGCTCGGATTCAAGGCAAGAAACGGCGCGTAGATGACGCCGACCGTGATCACCGCGCCGAGTACAAACTTTACCCTCTGGCGCATGTTTTGCGAAGTGAAGATCATCCCGAGCGCGGGCATTGCGGTGACGAGGTTTGTCGCAGCTGACAGCCCGAAGAAGACCCCTGCAAACCATGTGCTTCCCAGACGAAACTTTCTCAGGCCAAAAAGAGCAAAGAACACTCCGATGATGTACCAGTTTGTGAGAACCATGAACACAAACGAGGGCGTCGCGACAAAGTAGAGCAGCGTCCTTCTTTTTCCTGATTTTAATCCAAGAAGTTCCCCTAGCCTGAAGAGCTCGCGTATCGTGAGGAACGTTGGAATTGCAAGAAAAATTGCGGTATAGTAGTAATAGTTAGTGAGTAGATCCATGTTAGCGGAAAGAGGGATGAGCCGCCCGAACAGCGCCATAGCGTAGATGAGCATTCCAACGACTACCGGGTACTCGACGAAAACGTGGACGTAGGGTATCGCCGTAGTACAGGGGCCGAGCGGGCAGAACCTATTTTGAAAGACCGAGATGATGTCGCTGTAGATGTGTCCGCCGCCGTAGGGAATGTGCTCCCACACACTGAAAACGTAGACCGCACCTGCGAGGAGGTAAACCCAGGTTTTCCTGTCAGGGCTCTGCATCTTTTGCACCATAGGCTCTGTTGGCGACGGGGAGGATTTTTGTCGAAGAATCGAATTGTTCATTGTCATGTGACGACCCTTATACATCCAACCAAACTTTCGCAATAGAGAACACGCAATAAGGGGAATTCTTGGCTTAGATTAATTGAGTGGAGTCTAACCCGAACAGGATGCGAAAGACCATGTGTAACCTATCCAAATGTAGGTTGAGTTCTCAGCAGCTGTAGTTGTACTCGTTGTAGGATCAACGCATATTATGGTTCCGTAGGATGTGGTTGTTGTTATAGTCGCGTTAAAGTAAGAATTTGAAGTTGATGAAAAGGTGTAGCTAGTCGATTCCTCGACTGTCAAGCCTATGGTCGCGTATCCGGTGCAGGCGCTTAGAGAACTGCCTTGGCAAAAACCACCTCCGCCTGCGGTGCCCATCTTGTTTATTATAACTTCAGTGATTGTTTCTTCTGGCAATTTCTGCACAACTGTAATGGTGGACCCTGATTTGGTGATGAATGTCACCTGTACAATAGTAGAATATTGCGTGATGGTATAACTTTCTGTCCGGGTCGTAATGGTAGTAGCGGGAGCCGGTTGGTTGAGATAACCCAAAGAGTAACTAGTCAATCCAGTCACAATCACCAGGATGACTACTGCGATGCCCAGGCCCCTGACGATAGCATAGTTTCTGGTCGGCAACTCTCCAGGTCTTTATGGTTCTCATCTCCTTCCCTTATTTGAAAATACCCTGTTCTAACTTTTGGTACGGAATGTTTGTCATCTCAGTGGATAATCTCGGCTTTTCAGAGCTTGATTGGCAAACAACACCATGGCAGATGAGATTGCTACAAACGCAAAAATGAATAGAGGACTGAGCCCCGACCTGGCAAACAATACGAACAGCGCAACGAGCATTGTCGCATAAAACACAGAGTATGCGATCTGGATTGGGATTACTGACCTCCGTATCCTGATTACATTTTCAAAAACGCTCTTGTCCACGACGTATCCACCGTCTTCCTCCTTCACCAGGCCTGCTTGGAGGAGTTTCCTTATGTGATACTGCGCAACCGAAGGGGAGCTCAGCCCCAGTCCCTTTTGGACATCCCTGATTCCGAGGGGCTTACCCACCTTGTAGAGATGGCGGTAAACTGTGAGCGTCGTTCCGACTAGCACGTTTTCCCTGGTGGACTTTTTCCTGCTTTGCTCGTTTTCTCGTTCGCCATCGTCTGACAAAGTGAATGTCACCATCTCAGTGCTGGGGCTACTAAAATTGTTTGTTCGAAAACGCGAAATTAGACTGCGAACAGGCATTGAAAAGTTGAAATCCCTTCCGTCCTAAAGTGTAGTAATATCTTCCACGTAGTTGTCAGGCTGGGGAGGGAAGACAAGGAATTTTTGTCCGAATATTCAAGAAGGATATTTACATTCTCTGCCGTAGCAATAGTCTTGGGAATAAGCATAAGCATTGGCATAGCCTATCTTCCATTCGGAACAACAAGCCAGAGCACGGCGACCCAGCATGTTTCTACTTTGACATCTACGACTACATTTGTATCCAGTAGAGTGTCGACCGTCACGATGAGCATCCTTCCGGTGCCGCAGGTGTCTTCTGGTACAACGGTTGTCAACTCCGGGACTACAATAGGGAGCAACAACACCGCAGTCACTACTGTTTTCACAACCGTCTTGAGCTCCACCTCAACGACGGTTACTGGCGCCGTCTCCTCCTCTTCTTCCGGTGGGGCGAACTCTTCTGTGACGACCAACGCGTCTACCAGTACCTCGTGCGCTGTCACAGGTTATCCAGATGGCATATTTTTGCAGATTCTTGGCGATTCTGGCAAGCCAATTTCGGGATCAGAAGTCAACGGTCAGACTCTGTATTATGTCAACAATCAGCCATGCACTAACAAAGTAGCCGCCAGCACTAATTCTACTGGCTGGGCATATCTCGGAAGCAGCCCCGGTGACTATTACGTGTCTTTTTCCTACTCCGGCTCTGGCTATAATCTGACTATTCCATCTCGGCCCGTCACAGAGACAGTTGCTGCGTACTACGTACCCTCAGGGAATCTGACGATTAAGTACTGTACATACGGCAATATGCAAATGTGTTCAAGCTGATTCAGTTATGTTCTAAAAACAACATGATGAGGCAAAAATATCTGAATATACACGAGCAATATCCCTCTTGACGCTACGCTAGTGCCGTGGCCAGAGAGGTTGTCTAACATTGTTAGGCACAATTCGAGCACGATCTGACTTTGAAAACACAAACAACCTTTGTAGACGTGGCACTAGCAATTGGCAAGCGGGCATCTTTCATGTGGTAATGCTCTATCCAGACGGTCATGTATCCTCAAAAGTGATTGGAGCAAAAAAAACAGCGCCTCCCTAGATTATGGTTTCAGCTTTTGAGCATTCGTATGAAGCGTCAGTGTTCTAACTCTTAGAACAAGGCTCTAATCGGGTAGTTTCAAATATATCAAAACAAAGCCTACAATTGATGCATGTAAAGACAGCGCTGTCCACGACTGCCACCATTTCGCTCATCATCGTAATAATCGGAGCGGGGCTGTTAGGAGGCTACCTGTCGCTCGGCCTCGGCGCGAGCACTACAAGCAGCCTCAGTATCAACGAAACTACTATACAACTGACGACTTTCGCGACCGGCAGTTCTACGGACTATGCCGGTTCTGCATCTTCTACCGAGATGACGAACTCTGCCTCGGGCCTGCAGCTGCAACTTTCAATGAATTCCACTGTGCTGTCTTCTGGACAGACAGTCGCGATAAACATCACGGAGTACAATACTCTTTCGAGAGGGAACAACATATCAACCGCGAGTGATTGGCGAATTAATGGTCTCTCGCTAGCTAACCCGTGCGGCACATATCTGCCCATGGGAATCGAGATGTTCGACGCCTATTTCTCTACGACAAACATTTCATCAGCCCTTGCGAATCAAACAGTTCAGCTTTACGAGCCCAACGAGCACGTATGTCGTGTTATGCCGGTAACCAGCTACTACGCTTTCTTCCCCCGGAGTAGCAACGCCATATGGTCTCCGCCATGCGATGGAAACCCTTACCAGGCCGAATGCTCAGATCCCATGACCGATACGATCGAGTTCAACGGCACCTGGACTCAAGGGAGCGGCGGTGAACAGATCCTCGCGGACCTGAGCCCCGGAACCTACACCGTGGTTGGAGGAGACGAATGGGGTAACATCGTCTTGCTTTACTTTCAAGTTGATGAGACGGTAGGACTCAAGTCGTCCAGTTCAAGTGTTGACACTCCGACCGAATGCGCCATATCCGCAGAACCGGCTGGATTTTACTTGCACGCAATCTCCGACAACACGAGCTTGCCGGTCGAGTCCGCATCGCTCGCAGTGACCCCAGTCGATAATTGTATGGGTTCTGGTCCATACACAGTACTTGCAAATCAGGAAAGCAACTACGTTACAAATTCCTCGGGCTGGGTCAGAGTCCCGGTCCCGGAGATTGGTGGAGATTATTATCTGATATTCACAGTCAACTACGAAGGGACTATCAATGGCAACACTTACTCGGTTACTAAGGACTTTAACGTAACCTGGAGGCCCGAACAGATAACCGTCGTGACAATCAGTTTGCCTTCTGGGAATCTTGCGGCAAAATATTGCGACACTAACAATGGTACGCAACGATGTTTGGGCTAGACGCTGCTTGTTACTTTCGGCGAGAAAGATTCTTGCAAGTTTTTTCATCGAGAGCAAAGTCAATCTGCGTGCTCGTGAAAAAATCTGAAAAAACTTCTTGCAGACTGATCCAATTGAAATGAAGCGTAATTGTCTCACGAGGTTCTTTTTCCTTTGCGATTGCAGATTGGGGGAGAGAACGTCGGCTTCGAGACTACTTACATCATTTCCTCATCAACTTTCTCGTTTAATAGAGGACACAGGGTGTTTGGGAGACTTTGAGCAGGATGGGTGGTCGACACAACACTGATTTCCTAAGCAAAGTCCCAGAATCCTGTCCTGTCCTCATAATTTTACGCAATCTGTTGTAATATTCGCAGCACATAGCATACGATATTCTGGGACTCTAGAGAAAACGGCGGTAGATTTTCCGACCGGCGCTCCCAAATTTTCCACCCCAATCTTGACAGATCGAACCTGGTGAGACATTCGCAGAAATCCTTAGCAAAAGAGTTATTTTGATTGCGAGTGTCTTCACCAGATGTGAAAAAAGACCAGAAGCATGAAAATGCGCTCTTTGAACTTCTCAGCGTCTTCGAATCAGGAAGCCTGACCATCACTGCGAACGGGCTTCCCATGCTGAAAGTGGACGCGCAATCGAGATCTGTCGATGTTGAAGCGGCGGGGGTGAAGGAGTGCGGCATCAAGCTTTCAAAAATTGTCAAGGCGGAGGAAAGCGGTGGAGTGTTTGGAATGTTGAAGCGCTCCGAGTCGATGGCGAGGGGGCTATCGGAGAGAGGCTGGAGGTTTGTGCTCTACGACAGAGGGAGCAAGCTCCTCACCATGGGCAGGGGAGTCTCGCGTCTCACGGGCCGCATCCAGGCCAATCCGCTGAAGCTCCGCAGAATAATTGACTCGCTTTGAAAAGCGAGCTACTACCTTGTTGGAGCCGCCATAAGGGCAACGTTCTTTGTCGCCGACGCCTGTTTCTCATCTTCCGTCAGCTCTCTCAGGTGGACTGTCAGAGTGACCACGCCGTTGAGTTCCACGCCCATCTGTGTTCCAGGAAATCTTATGCTCGTACTCTGAAAGTTCAGGTCGAGCTGGGAGTGCTTGTTGGCTAGAGATTCAATCAATCCTTCGAAGAGTCCCTTCTCCATCGCTTCCATGCTACTTGTTCCCTGATCTGCTTTCTTTGCGCTCATACCTAGAGGTACTTAACAGGGGATATTTACGAATTACATTCGGCCTGGTTTTCATCGACGGGCAAGTTACGACGCGTTTCTATGCATATAGAGGCGTGATTCGTCACCTCTGCACGCTTCTTTTGTCTGCTGGATTATTCTGTAAAGAGAAAAAACAAAGAGAAGTGCAGGTAAATGGGTTGTGAACGAATCGAATGTTTCGTAGCAGCCTGCAAAAGCCCGAAACGTGCCTGTTCTTTACATCAAAGCGGGCTAAAGGGGAGGAGGGGTAGTCGATGCCTATCATCGGAAAGCAAAAGATCTGGGGGTTACCGATGTCCGGAAAAACGCCTTTTGGAGGTCGCCACCAGGAAGGTGAGTGAGTGAGTGAGTGTTGCGACAGCTATAGCCTGATGATTCGCTAGAAGACCCTAATCGCGTGTCCGTTTTCCATGTTATAATGATGATCCGCATCGGCTGAATTTTCTATGTGCTGAGTTGCAAAGATAACCTCTATGCCCAGCTTGCCAGCAAACGCCCGATATGATTTGATGAACTCAGTCCTGTTGTCCAGATTGGCAAATGCCTCGTCAACAAGAATCACCTTGGGAAAGCCAAGCAAAGCGGTTGCAAGGGAAACCCTTTCCTTCATCCCAACGCTGAGCTTTGAGATTTTTCCTGAATAGTTTATCCCAAGTGTTTTTTTTACCTCTGAAATCAAGTCGCTCCTGACCTCCTTCTTCCTCAGCTGGGCTCCCCAGAGCAGATGCTTGTCCACTTCCAGGTGGGGAATGCAAGAATCTGGCGTTACAAGCACGACTTGCTTTTTCTCCGGCGGCAGGTCAGTAATCTCTTCAGAATTGATCTTGACATACCCTTCATCTGGTTTGTAAATACCAGCAATGATATTCAGGAGCGAACTTTTTCCCGAACCGTTTTTTCCAGTCAGGCACATGAAATGCTCGTCTTTGAGTTCGGAATCTAGGATAAAATTCCCCAATTTTTTCTTGACTTTTACTTCAATCACTGTTGCTTTACCGCTGGGGGGACGGAAGATTACGCATTGTTTGTTTCCCCGAAGATTGTTTATAGGGATTTTCTCGCTCCCCCACCGGACAAACAACATTTGAACAGATGAGCAACCAATAACCGTTGCATTCTCCTTATTAGTTGCTGAATAAATTTAGCTTTGCCCGGGGCTTTTTTGTGGAGGCTAATCTAGACGAATGAATTCACTCCGAATGATATCATACGCCGTTCTTGTCCTGCTGATCATCCCGGTTCTTGTGTTGCTCTACGAGGGCTTCGGCCCGATGAGCACTTCTGTTGGCTATAGTTACGGTGTTTTCAGATCAATTGGACTTACCCTCATCGCTTCCATAGTAGCAGTTTTCATTTCTATCACGCTTTACACTCCCCTGGCCTACTATTTTGCAAGAAATACAAAAACCGAAAACAGTGTTATGCAAACTCTTGCCGATATTCCTGCATCAATCCCCCACCCGATAGTTGGAATAGCACTTTTGCTCTTCGCTAGCACAGCTACGCCACTTGGTAAATTTCTCCTTTCGATTGATTTTGATCTCTTCTATACTTTGCTCGGATACATCGCGGCTCTTGTGATAGTTTCTGCCCCGATATACATCAAAGCCATGCAACCGTATTTTGAGTCGATGAATAGATCACATGAAAACTTTGCTTCAGGTCTTGGGGCTTCCAAGTTCCGCACGTTTCTTTCAGTAGTTATGCCGAATTCAGGAAGAGGAGTACTTTCTGCTTCACTGATTTCAATGAGCAGGGCAATGAGTGAATATGGCTCGATCTCAATAATCGCTTATGAAATTCTCAAACCTCCTCAATTCTATGGGCTTCATCCTATCTCGGTTCTGATTGTCAACTTTTATGAGGCAGGTGATCTCTCGGCAGCGATAACAACCTCCGCCGTGATGATAGTGATTTCACTTGCGATCATGATACCTCTCAGGTTTGTCCAGCATCAATCTCCAAGAATGTAGATAATTTTTTGTGCAACGCATCCAATATTAGCCAAAGGAGTGCATCCCCAGCTCTGATATGAAATCCGGGCTCTTGAACCAAAAGCAGCTCAAGATATTGAAACTTCGCGCCAGAGGTTATACTCAACTCGAAACTGCGAAGGAGCTCGGAACCACCAGAGCAAACGTGTCGATGATCGAGTGGCGCGCAAGGAGAAAACTACAGAAAGCCAGAGACACAATCCAAGCATACGAATCGATTCAATCTTCGCACTCTGTGAAAGTTGAAAGCGGAACAAAACTGGCCGAGGTGCCGCTGATAGTTCTCCACGAGGGCGACAAGCGCCACATTCACATTCGAAGCGACATAATTGAGATCGTGCGGCTCGTCAAAGCCATGAAACCCAGCGCAGTCCGTGACGGCAAGACGACTCGCAATCTAGAATTCGAAATCAACGAGCGCGGAAAATTACTGATCTCAGTTTGATTTCTTGTTGTTGTTGTTGCTCCACCGCTTGACCCACTCTGCAAACTTTCCAAGCAGGTTGTGTAGATCTTCTCCCTTTGGGGTGAGAGAATATTCTACCTTGGGCGGCGTCTCCGGGTAAACCTTTCGCGAGATAATTTTCTGTTTCTCAAGCTCGGTAAGCCTTTCAGACAAACTGGTGGCGCTTATCCCCTCGATCCTCCGCTTGAGTTCGTTGAACCTTGCTGGTTGAGATAGTCCCAGCGCATGGATGACCGGGAAGGTCCATACCTTCGTGATTTCATTCCATTGCGTATGAATGATTGTGCACTCGTCTATGATTTCCTGCTCAAGCTCGACTGACTTGCTCAAGTTCTTCTTACTTACTTGGGCTCTCTTAACTACCAAGTATATATCATTGACTACATAATGATTCAAGAGTGATAATTGGATTTTGATGGTCAAAGAGCCTGAAGTAATCGTGGAGTTTACGGACGAGGAAGCGGAATTC
>JBOGRL010000422.1:0-13290 GCA_050749505.1 Nitrososphaerales archaeon | reverse complement strand
GGCTTACGACGTAATTGGCTCAGATATTCAAAAAGAGTCGCAGGAACTGAGATCAAAAATCAAGAAAGTTTCAGACATCACGAGAGAATGCGCCAAGTTGGCAGCAAGGCGAGAATCGGTGGCTTTGGAAGCTGAATCCCAAGGTCATACTGTCACAGCCAGGGAGAACCATTTCATCGCTTCAATGATGTACGGGTGCGCTCTCTGGCCGGTGTGGGACGACGATGACCCCAACCTGCTCTTGTTCACTGAAAAGATGACCGATTGCTACCAAAAATACTCGAGGACAGCAGATCACCTGATTGAAAGGATCGAAATACCTTTCGAAAGCCAAAAAATCTATGCTTACCTCCACCTGCCTGTAAACAAAAAGGAAGAAGTGACAAGGTTTCCTTGCGTTGTAATGATACCCGGCATGGATACTTTCAAGGAAGAGATGGTCAGGCTATATGGCGACAAATTCCTCGAGCGGGGATTTGCTGTCCTGGCGACGGACGGCCCGGGGCAGGGAGAGACCCGCGCGAGGGGACTCAAGGTAACAAAAGACAACTTTGACAGGGCCGGAAGATCGGTGATGGATTATCTGGTTCGAAGCGAAAACGAGACCATAGATACAGACAAGATTGGAATCTATGCGCAGAGTTTTGGTACGTACTGGGGCCCGAGGATCATGGCTGGTGACAAGAGGTACACGGCCGGCGTCTTCATTTATGTTTGCCACGAGCCGGGCATGAGTACCTTGTTCAACGGATCAGCGCCGCGCCTGAAGCCGAGGCACATGTGGATGACTGGAATTTATGATGAGGATGAATTCGATAGCAAGTACTGCCCAGAGTTGACGCTTAAGGGAGTGGGCGAGAAAATATCCAGCCCAGTCTTGATTGCAGCCGGAGAGGACGACCCCCTGAGTCCAATAAAAAATACCTTCTCTTTTTTCAGGAGCATATCCAGCCCGAAAAAGCGACTGCTTGTCTACGAGGGCGAAGGGCACGGGATAACCGATCCTCTCCTCCAAGTTCGCGTGGGAGATTTCATCGACGATGTTGCAAAAAATAGAGAGATAAAGCCTGGCGCGTATTATTTGGAGAGAGCTAACGGATGGAGGACTGAAAAACTCTTCACGCCGCCTGCCTGATAATCTTAGCGTGGAGCTCCGCTTAGAGCATTCTTGTCTAGGATGGAAAGAAAGCTAAAAATCGCGCCTTCTTTGTTTAGTATCAGGAACGCGGCCGCTCTATAATTATTCTCTCCCCATCTATTCTCGCGACCAAGTCAAATCTTCTGACTTGTCTCTTCTTCCATTCTTTGACTTGTGCTTGAACGGATATGACTTGTCATTCACGAGATCTGCGGTCATGATGATGTGATTTCCGTCATATGGATAGATATTGACAACTGCTCTTGCTACCATCTTGGCATCAATGAAAGTCTGGTGTCCCCGTTGCATAATTATTTCGTTCTCGGCTGTTGCGAATTCTTTTATCAATTCGGACGTCTGCAGAATCCCAAGCCTAATGGAAATGATATCATCTAATGAGACTCGAAAATCTTCTGGAACTCATTTGCTTTGTCTGTGACGGTTTGCAGTTCGGAAGCTGTCGGGTTCCTAGGGTCTTTTGCCTTCGGAAGTCTTCCAAGTTTCAGCATGGAAGCCATCAACAACAGCCTTGCCTTATTTGCGTCTAAATTACTCCCCTCTATGAACAGATCGGTCTTGTCCGTGACCACACGACCAGCCGGATCGCTACGCCCTACCCTCACTACTGGGATTCCGCTCAACGCTGCAATTCGCAAGGCTTTCATCTGGGCAATGCTGCCTCGCGCGTACGGAGATGTTCCTTCGAGGACGAGTCCGTGCAGCTTTGGCTTCCTGGAGTCGGGATTCTCTTGATCGGATCTTGCCCTCTTGATCCATGCCATGATAACAACTTCATTATCAGGATTCTCCGTTTCATCCTCTTGGCTGTAGTGAGCATACTTTACGATCTGGACCCGAGGGATACACTCGCCCGCTAAACTACCATCCTCGCTCTTGATTTTGATTGGAGAAGAGATACCAGAGTCATGGGCATTGTCTCTAAAAACAAGCTCATTGGGGAGGTTCGTTGTGTTCACCTCGGATACTGAAGTGTGTTTGTAGTTGGGTCTGTACCAAATTGTTACTTCTCCTGATTTGACCGTCCCCAATATCCCGCCGTGGCCGCCGGTTGTTTTGTAACCGCCTGGTCTGTCGTCTCCCTTCTTGAGCTCTCTTGCCGCATAGACCACTTGATCCAGAACTGCCACTGCACCGAGCCCTCTACACTTCTCTGAGGAAATGTAGACCACTGCGTCGACGATGTTCCTGTCTCCGTCGCTTGAGAGTTGGCCGTGTGGCCGTTGCGCAGCGTTTCCCACAATCGGCAGTTCTGTATCGATCAGGAGATTCAACCAGTACAGCGTCTCCTCGAGGTGAGGACTGCCCTCAAGCCAGATGCCGCCGGAATATCTTCCTGAACTCAATGCCTTCTGAACGGTGTTCGTAACCCTTGCCAGATCCTTGCACCTTACATTTTTCCCAATGGGGTATGGTTCGTATGGGAAATAATCTATTCCGGATACTTCGCGCTTTGAAGCGTACCCAGCAGGAGGTAGCGCCCTAATGAACTCGTAATCCGCCTTGCGATCAAGCGTGCTTCCCTTGCCTCCTTCGCTCCGGCCTGAAACTGTGCGATCAATGTCCAGAAAAATCCGGGATGCGTCAGGGTAGAATCCTTGCCTTCCCCCGAAATTGATTGTAGGGTCTAAAAGATCTCCAGCTTCAAACGGTCTGCCCTTTGGAGACCCGTTCTTTCGCCGTGCCATGTAGGGCAGCGGGTAAGGCCCATCCTCAGGTTTCAACACCGCTTCATAATAATCTTTGCCGTTGTCCTGATAGACTTCGGCGGAATCTGCCTCAAGCGGATGAGCGCTAAACTTCCTAATCTTGACTGTTACAGGCTCATACAGAAATTGTGGTACAAGGTGATCAAAGCGACCTGGGAGCATCCGTTCCCCTTCCAGCCTTGCCTTATTGCTTGTAACAAGAGGAGGAGAATTTGCTATCGTGGATGTCGGACCAGAGAATACAGCTATCAAGGGTTTGGACATGTTGAGAATGCTGGCAGTTCGACCCGTATTTAGACAATTAACTCTCACTGAGAAAAAATAGGTTTGCTTGATGATCAGAATTTGATGGAAACTCCGCAGTGAATCAGAGATTTTCTATCCAAAATGTGCTGCGGGCGCTAGCTCGACATCAAATAGAGGCCTCGAACCCTTGATTTCGATGGCATTGCTGAACAAGGAGCCGCATCCCGGACAGAAATACTCTTTCCGGACAAGTTCCTCGCCGCCGGGGAATTTGCCATTGCCGATTTTACTCTCGCGCACTCCAGCATGTTCTTTGGGGTTTCCGTTCAATCGACAAAATACGTAGCCACAACAGACACATTTGACGTCATTTCTTTTTGGATCAATCCCAAGATAAGGCCCCAGTGGGAGTAGACCTGTCTGCCTGAAATTTCCTTGTCGAAGTTTATGGGTTCGTGCTCTTTTGAATCTGATCCTCCGCCTTTCCCTCTCAGTAAGTGCGGAGTCGTGAAATTCACCATCTCTACTCATCACTACGCCGTAAATTTTCAGAGCCAGCTTTGCTGAGACCGTTCCGTCACGGGTATCCTTGATTACTTCTTCAGGGTCGCGATCAAGCGGGTCACCGTATCCGCCGCCCCCGTCCCATCTGTAGAAAAACGCGTCGTTAGACTCTAGAGTCAATCTATGAACGCAGGCGGGAAGAATCATACCTCTATCCTCTACGTCATCCAGCATTGCTGGGAGTTTTTTTCCTTTCTTCATGTCACTCAAGAATGGGCTGGCTCTTATCACTTCTGCCCTGTTCAAATTGCTCGGATAACCACCGAATATTCCGGCGGAGGGTGGCACATCGACTCCCCTTGATGCAAACGTTAACTCCAGTTTGTCTGATCCGTATGGGACAAATAATATCTCGCAACCTACACCCCCTCTGAACTTTCCCGCGCCTCCGGAGTCTATTGTTTGCCTTCTGGCGAGAAAAAGCAGCGGGTACCCTGCTTCGTGCGTCTCGATATTGGGGATTGTCATCTCCGAGCTTGAAGTTTCGCCACCGCTGTCCACTCCGTCATTCGTAGCTTTAGCGCCGCCTCCCCCGCTCAAATTATCCATCAAGACGTAGACGTATCTTTCATGAAATTGGTTTGTGCCGCCCAGAAGTACTTTCGGCTCCGAACCGTGCCACACAGCTGTTGCTCCTTCCTTGTACTTCTCCGTGCAGGCAAGCATCTTTGAAATGCAAATTTCGGAAGCGTTTCTTATCACATTCAGGGCGCCAAGGGTCGTGTAGCTCACGGCGGCAGGAACTCTCGCGTTTATGAAACTCCCCTCTGGAGCAGATACAGAAAGTGGTAAGAGCAAGCCACCGTTCCACGAAATGTCGTAGCAGAGCCACGGATACACGGCGCCAACAACGCCGCCCCAACTCCCGGACAGGGTACAATTGATGAATCCGGGCGACTGCCCGCTGACTCCTGTAAAGTCGAAGTGGAGCCGATCTTTCTCCTTCTCCATCATCAACGGAAGTTTGTAGAGCTTTCTTGCCTGACCATCATGATCTATGTATTCGATGTGGCGGAATCTTCCGTCCGGAAGCTCTCGCAACCTTTGTCGCAACCTCTTCTCGGAGAGCTTAATGTCCTGCCGCATCACCTGCTTCACGACATCCGCGCCGTAGTGGTCACAGAGCTTGGTGATTCTTTCTTTGCATACGTTATTGGTCGCAATCTGACCTTTGATATCTAGGCCCACCTGCGGGACTCTCACCATGTTCAGTATCATGTTGAACAGGTCTTGCCTCAGCTTCCCCCTCTCTACGAGCTTGATCGGAGGAAATCTGAGTCCCTCGTGGTATACCTCGGTCGCCGCTGGGTTTATGCCTCCGGGGCTGATAGCGCCGATGTCAAGCTGATGCGTCATCGACCCCGACCAACAGAACAGCTTTCCCCTGTAATAGACAGGAGCAATGACCGCTGTGTCTGATTGGTGCAGGCACCCCAGCCACGGATCGTTGAGTATCAACATGTCTCCATCGTCAACTATGATGCTCTTGTTGTCGATCACGTTCTTGATAGCCGCGCCCACCGACCAAGCAAAGGCTGTGACTTGGGCACCCATCACGGCGATTTCGCCGTCCTCAAGGCAGATTGCTGAGCAGTAATCACCAACTTCGGTTACGGTCGGAGACGATGAAATCAACCTGAGCGTAGATCCCATCTCGTCAGTGACCTGCAACAGTTTGTGCCTGATCACCTGGAAGGAAATTGGATCGATCTTTGCCAAGGAGTTTCTTACTCGTCCTTTTTCAACACTAAGTTCAGGTATTCGTCAACGACTGCTGATTGACCTGGCTGTACAACGGCCGTAGTTCCTTCGAATTCAACGATGGCTGGGCCCTTGATCACCATTCCAGCTTCCAGTTTAGATCCGTCAAACACTGGAGTTTTCTGATAGTCATCAGATTTTCCGAAAAAGACTTGCCTTGATGATTTGAACGCAATCTTTGAATCTGCGTTCTTTGTTTGGTGTTTTTGAAGGGTCGGTTGCCACAGCCTACCAAACCCTTCCACGATGAAATTCACCATTTCTATCCCGGCTTCAGAATATTTCGAATTGGCGCCGTACAGGGACTCGTACTTTGTTTCGAAAGCATGGCATGCGTTGGAGACAAATGATTCTTCAGCTTTAGCCTCTGAGACTGGAATATTCACGGTGCTTACCTGTCTCCTGTACCTCATGTCAATGGATCTGGAGAGATTTATCTGCTCTTTCGTAGCTCCCCATTTCAAGAGCTTGGCGACTGTTTTATCCTCCAGCTCTTTGAAGACGGAAGCCAAAGCTTCAGGATCAACGGGCATCACCATCTGCTTTGTAATAATTGATGATGATTTTAGATCCGATATCGCTGCGCCGAGTGCAGAGTGCGCGGCGGCAAATCCGCTGCCCGGGATGAGGATCCCCATAGATCCGAGCTCGATTCCAAAGGCACCGCAATGAACCGGCCCCGCTCCGCCATACACGAACAACATGAACTCCCGGGGATCGTACCCCCTCTCAACTGTCACCTTCCTCGTGAAATCAGCCATCTGGGAGTTGACCACATTGTAGATGCCACGCGCAGCTTCAACTAGATCAACGCGCAGTGGTTTCGCTATCTTGTCCAGTATCGCTTTCTTGCTGAGCGCTGGATCTATTTTCATCCTTCCTCCGAGAAAGAATTCTGGATTCAAGAACCCAAGTACTACATCAGCGTCGGTAACAGCGGGGTCTGTTCCGCCTCGTCCGTAGCATGCAGGACCTGGATCTGCCCCAGCACTGATGGGACCGACTCTGAGAGCTTCGCCGTCAAGCCAAGCTATGCTCCCGCCGCCCGAGCCCATCGCGGTAATATCGATTGACGGAACAAGCAGGGTGTACCGCGAGACATAAGGTTCCCCACGCGGGCTCAAAGGCCGTCTGCTAATCAGTGAAGTACCTTCACTGATTATTCCAATTTCAAAACTCGTCCCGCCCATGTCTGCTGTGATAATGTTTCCGTACCCGAGAAGCTTGCCCAGATACTGTGAAGCCATCACGCCAGCAGCGAGTCCAGAGTTTAGCGTACTCGATGCTAGCAATGGGGCTTCCCTTCCGGGAATAAGACCGCCCGTCGATTGCATGAGCAAAAATTGCTTCTTGAACCCGGATTTGCCCAGCTTGGCCTGCAAATTGTATACGTATTTTTTGAGCGTCGGCGAAAGGTAGCAGTTCATTGCTGCAGTAGCAGTTCGTTCGTACTCGCCGATTACGGGGAACAGTTCACTGCCGGTTGTCACAAACGTATTCGGCGATTTCTTTGCGATTATCTTTCTTACCTCTTGCTCGTGCTTTGGATTCCTGAAAGACCAGAGGAATGACACGCATATCGTCTCCACTCCCTTTCGGAGCAAGCTATTCACTGCGGTCTCTGCCTCTTTCCTGTTCAGAGGTACCACGACCCGTCCCGCATAGTCGACCCTCTCGGTCACTTCTTCGGTCAAAAAATATGGAACCATGGGGCTGGGCTTGGAGACTCTTGCGAACCGGAGCTTCTCTCCCTGTGGGACTCCAACTGCTCGCCCACCCCGCATTATCAGTAAATGATCCTTGAAACCCCTAGTAGTTATCAGCCCGACCTTGGCACCGCGATGCTGGATCATCGCATTCACGGTGGCTGTCGTTCCATGTGCGAATTTGACTGTCTTTGAAAGAATGTCCTCCACGCTTTGGTGCCTTGATTCTTTGATTTCATTCAAGGAGTTGAGTATCCCGATGGACAAATCGCTCGGAGTTGTGGGAACCTTGGAGTACAGCATTTCTCCGTTTGATCCAAGAAGGACAGTGTCTGTAAACGTTCCGCCTGTGTCTACGCCGATGATCCAATGTGAATTTTCCTTGTTGCTCGTCTCAGTGTCACTTTTTGCTGCAAGTGCAATTCGAGCTCAATTTATGGGTTGTTCCGTCATGGGTTTTTCTATCCGTCCGAAATTAGTGCATCGTCTAGAAAATTTGATATGGGGAGCGACTACCTTGAACCATCTAGGCAGGGCTGGCAGACTCAGCCTCGCCAATGGGGTCAAACTGAGACAGATACCTATTTGTAGCTAACTTGCCACCATGTCCTCACAATTCTGCGCGTGATCTTCATTTTTCCCTTGAATATGATGCTGTAACCAATTGACGCACAGTGTGTTACAAACTAATTGATTATCGCTTTGCATTAATTACATACGAGTACACCTCTGACACAATTGAACTATGTTTCCAAACCATACGGTGAAGGATGGAAAAGACATGCCAGCAATTAGCATTGCAAATACAGTCGTGAATGCTGTCAATAAAAAATCCGGATAGAGAGAACATTCCATAATTTTGCAAACGATGGCTCACATTTTGCTAGCTGATACAGATTATACGCTACTTGAGCTGAAGAGTGATACGAGACAATCACTCTTATCAAGATGTCTTAGACTGGAAATATTGCAGGTAGGCTGATTTGAAGTAGACGATACAACGAATTCTCAATGTCCAAGTGATCCAATTCAAGCAGGTCCAAGACTTTCTGAGAAAGAGAGCTTCTGTGAGTTAGAGCATTTTCAAAAGCTGCTTTGCGTTGATTGCAAAAATTTTCTCCTTATCTCCTTTGGGAATTTTCATTCTCTTGATAGAGTTTAATGGTGCTCTATGGACAACTCTCCAGAATCTCGTCCAAAGGGGTAATCAGTCCCAAACACCATGCGATCGGCTCCGAAGAATGAGTAAGCCAGCATATACGTTTCGTCGAATCCGCCGAGGGTCGCTGTATCACCGTAAATTTGTTTCCAGTAGTCTAGCTGAATTTTTCTCCCCCAACTAGCTCTAGGAATCGAATCAACCCTTCCGTAAAAGTATGGAAGCATCGCGCCCATGTGATGAGCTATAACCTTCAGATTCTGGTATTTGTCCAGCATTCCGCTTGATTTTAGCCTCCACACTGCCTGAGTAGTGTCGAAGGGCCAGCCGAATATCGTCATCATTTCGTGATCTACTAGAGGATATGACTTCCAGTCCGTTGGATGAAGAAAGATCGGAATATCGTACTGTGCAACCTTCCGATAGAATGGTTCAAACTGCAATGAGTCTATTCCAACACCATTTTCATTTGTTGCAATAGCTACAGCCTTGAAACCGAGATCGCGCACGCATCTGTCCAGCTCATCCAAAGCTCTTTCGGCTCTAAGTAGAGAAATGTAGGCCATTCCAATGAATCTATCAGGTCTCTGATTGCAGAAATCGTAGATGTCGTTGGTTGCAATTTTGCAGAGCTCCGTAGCCTCTTCTGGCGTTAGACCGACAAGATAGAGAGAAGGGAGACTCAAGAGTTGAGTATCTACACCAAACTTGTTCATAAGCTCGACACGCTTGTCCAAGTCAGAGTTTCTTGGGTCGAAGCGATATTCTATTTTTGCTAGACCGTGTCTATGTCGTTTCTCGTTCAGTTTCTCGATTAGCGTCTCAGATATCAAGTGTGTAGAGAAGTCGATTATCATATTCTTGCTCGCTTGCCCTGGATTCAATTCGATCGAGGTTTGAAACTTAGCAATGATAACAAAAGTGCGACGACATCTAAAAACTTACTAGTCTGCCTACTGTAAAGCTTTATTGGACGCAGCAAACTGCAGTTCCAATTTTTCCAGCGGTAAGTCTCCTGTCCTTTGTGGTTAAACAGGAACTTCATACGTGTTCATGTACTAATTCATACTCATTAAAGATGGTTCGCATTCCGGCCGTAAGGTTTAGGTTATCTTTTGATTATGTCCTAAGGGCGACCAAGGGCTTAGTCCCATAACTCTACTTCCAGTCTTATTCTGAAGCGTACCAGCTGCCTCAGGTTGAATGTTATCACCTTGAGTCCTGCCTCTCTTTTCTGCAGGTGCCATTTGCGACTGTAAAGGCGCTCTCCGTACTTCCCTTTGAATGATGAGTTGACTGATTCAGAGTTGCTTCGCTTGTGGTATCTGTTCTTGAAAGCTATTGGATGCTCTTTCCTGTAGTTCATCATCATCTCCTTCCATGCCTGACAGCCTTTCGCTTTGGGGGAGGCATTTTTCTTCGGCATAAGGAATGGTCTGCCGCCACGCTTTGAAACCATCCTCGCGTTCTCCCTAGAAGAGTACGCTTTGTCACCACAAACGTTGCCTATCTTTCCATGTATTCGTCTTAGAAGAGCCCTGAATCTGGGCGAGTCATGTCTCAGAGCAGATGTAAGAATCCACGAGTAGATCGGCTTCTCCCTTCCCCTGCATTCGCAAGCGAGATGTAGCTTGCGAAAGTCTCTCTTCTTGGATGGATTGGAGTGAGTTCTGATTGAATACCAGGAGGCTCTTTCGCCTTATTCCGAGACCAGAGGAATCGATTGTTACGTTCTTCTTTGGAGCAGGACCGCACTTTTTTTGAACCTCTCCACCACGACATCATTCAGCCTGACGAGGGTGTTCAAGCTTATTTTTGCGGCCGCTCTCTGAATGGTTGATTTCCCGGGTGATTTCTCCAGCCCCAGCTCCTTCAGAAGATGCGGATTGTTGTTCAGGTGCGACTCCATCTCTCGGTACTCCTTTCTGTGGTAGACCATCAAGAGGAGTACTAGGAGCATAGTTTTGAAATCGTATGCAACCTTCTTACCTCCGGCATGCTTATTCGGATCTCTCGGTTTCTTCCAGTTCCTCGGCTCCTTGATCTCGCTGACTACTTCCTTTGCTGTTTCAAGGAATAGTCTGTCTTCCTCTCTGGAGGCTCTTTCATAAACTACGTAATCTCCCTTGCTCATTTACCACCCTCTCATGTGTGAGATTGCATGAGACGGCACATGAGAATCATGGGCAAAAGCCCATGACAAACGAGTCAGATCGAGTTATGGGACTACGCCGCGACCAAGTAAAGGTATAAGAACATGAGCTAAGCGCCGCTATCTGGTCAGGGATGGAAAACAGAGACTATGACCTAATCATTGTGGGAGCCGGGGCAGCTGGTACATCAGCAGCTCTAAGCGCTGCAGAGAGAGCTAAAGCGTCTGGTAAGAATTTGCGGATAGCAATCCTCGAGAGAACCGGTGAAAGCGATTGGGGTGGTAATTCCAGATATACTAATTCTTATTTTCGAATGACCGACGAGGAACATCTCTATCCTACGTTTGAGGAGGACATCATGAAGGATTCGAAGGGAAAAGCTAACAGAGATTATGTTCACAGATTAGCTCTCGAAGCCGTTAGCACTATAGGTTGGGTTCGGTCGAAGGGAGTCAAACTCCAAGTGATGTCAGAGTTTAGTGTAGCCAATTTTGCGCTGGGCCCAGTAGGGGGCGGGTTGGCCATAATCACTGCACTGCGTTCACATGCTGAAAAACTAGGCGTCTCAATCCTGCTAGAGACAACAGCCTATAAATTGATTCAAGATGAAACGGGCACTGTTAATGGGATCATGGTTCGCGATCGGGATGGTAA
This sequence comes from Nitrososphaerales archaeon, assembly GCA_050749505.1. Classification (GTDB taxonomy): domain Archaea; phylum Thermoproteota; class Nitrososphaeria; order Nitrososphaerales; family CADDZS01; genus DATLTL01. The sequence continues at coordinate 2,182 of JBOGRL010000422.1, read as the reverse complement.
GACCAAGAAATTGGCTTGCAGTGCGGTAATCCTTGCCGGTGGCGGGTTCGAGGGAAATATTGAATTGTTGACTAGATACATTTCGAGAGAAGCTGCCTCGCTTCGTATGGACGTCCCTGCAACCAAATTCCACATGGGGGAGTGCATGACGATGGCATTTGAGATTGGAGCAGCGCCTTCTGGCGAGTTCGGTAGCTATCACGGGGATGCTGTAGATGTTCGAAGCGATGGTTACAGGCCGATCATAAGATCTCATCCCTTTGGAATATCTGTGAATTCGAATGGGGAGCGATTCATTGACGAGGGGATGGACGAAATGAACGGTTCCTTTGAGTTCATGGCTAGAGCAATTTTTAATCAGCCGGGTCACAACGCGTTCTTCATATTTGACAAGAAGGCGCGCTCGATACCAAATTTTGACAAGAACAACTGGACAAAATTTCCTCCGTATGAGGCAGAGACTTTGGAGGAGCTAGCAAGAATCATCAACCTTCTCCCTGCAAGATTGATCAAGACGTTGGATGAATTCAACAGGTCGGTTCAGCCAGGCGAATTCAATCCAACAAAACGCGACAACAAGCACACAGAAGGGATTATCCCGGCCAAGACGAACTGGGCTCTAACGATAGATGAGTCTCCTTACTTTGCCTATCCTGTTGATTCAACTGTACAATTCACTTGGGGTGGACTCTCAACGGACTCTCATGCCCGAGTTCTTGCTTCGAATGGATCGCCAATTGCAGGGTTGTATGCAGCTGGAGAGCTCGTAGGATTATACTATCATCATTACACGCCCGGGACTTCCGTAATGCGAGCTTTGACATATGGCCGAATCGCAGGGACCGAGTCTGCAAATTGGATTTCTAGCAAGTAATGGGGAGACATTAGAGACAAATGTCACAAAAATCTATTTCAATAATTGTACTTTGTCTTTTGACTTTCTTCTCAGTAGCGTCAGTGTTTAGTCTGGTTGCGCCAGCTGGGCTTCTGAGCGTCGCGGCAACCTGCCCTGCGAACAAGACAGTTACTATAGTCGAAACACCGATTCCGCAATCATTTAACCTTCTTAGCCCATCAGGCCAATCAACGTGGGCGGTAGGATCGCTTTTTGATCTCAGCCTTGCACCGTTCCCACTAGGGCCGAACGGCAGCTTAGCCTGGGATCAATCCCTTTCCGACTGGATTACTTCAAATTCTAATTATACTCAATGGACATTTCACATTCGACCTGGCCTTACCTGGTCGAATGGCACAGGAGTGAACGCTTCAGACATTGCAGACTGGCTGACACCCGCATACGCATTGAACCCGCAATACGATTTCGTGGGACTACATACTGAGGTCACCAGTGTCAAGGTGGCAAACAGCGATACAGCAGTTGTTAATCTGAACGTTTCAGACGCGCAGCTGCCCAATAGGATTGGGACAATTTACTACGCGCCATTGGTGTCGCCGACAGATGTAGCGAAGGGGCCAGCTGATCCACTGTTCAATCCAATTGGCGACGGTCCCTGGATACCCGCAAATTATACTTCTGGCGCTACTACGATGACAATGCTTCCAAACCCAGGTTGGACAGGCGTCAAACCGTCGGCATGCGCTCTTGATGTCCTATTCGTCGAGGACTCGGCTGAAACAATACCGTTCCTAGTTTCCGGCCAAGCTGATTACGCAGGGCCAATTGCTTTCGGTAACCTGGCTGCGCTTCAAGGACACGCCAACATAAAGATTCACAATTTGCGAGGAGCCTACGGGACGGAGCTAGTATACAACATCACTGAGTACCCCTACAACATGACGCAGTTCAGACAGGCTCTCGCTTACTCGATCAACAGTTCAGCCATAGTAAAGCAATCACTGTTTGGTTATGGAGTTCCGGCAAACAATGCGCAGGGTGAAGTACCATCGTCATACGCAGCCTACTCTCCAAACCTGCCTCAATATCCTTACAACGTCTCTGAATCAATAAAATTACTGCACCAAATTGGATTCACCGGAGGTGGGAGTTCAAGCACTCCACTCAGATTCCCAAATGGCACACAAGTGTCGACAGCGGTCTATACGGACTCCTCGATAGCTTGGGACCCTGCCCTGGCTCAGCAGGTAATGGGCTTTCTTCAGAACCTTGGAATAAACGTCCAGACGCAAACTCTGACGCAGCAAAATCTGCAAGGTGACTATG
>JBOGRL010000421.1:0-1691 GCA_050749505.1 Nitrososphaerales archaeon | reverse complement strand
GTGTAATAGCTGGCGACGGCAAGCAGTACCAGGGCGATTTGCTTGGAATTGACGAGAAACTGAACCTTATCTTAGGATCAGTAGCTGGAGCGGGCGAGAGCAGCATCAGAGTCGTGCTGAACGGCTCCTTCGTCAAGGAGATTGATCTTCTTGAAAAGCCGTTCGACTTGAGAGCTTTGAATGAAAGATTGGCGCGAGCGTTTCCAGGAATGACAAAGCTCAGAGAAGATATTGGGGCGATATTGGTTATGGACTCGATCAAGGTAACAGAAAAAGGCGTAGTCGAGGGAGCTGACAGGTTGTCGGCTACGCGAGTAAGGCAGATTTTCGAAGAATTCTCGAGAGAGACTACTAAAAAACAGTAAAGCGCTCTTCCCTGTTTTGAGGAAACGTTCCAAGATTAAAGCAACTAAAAATGCGTTTCCTCCCCCTTTTGGGACCCCCCGAGGAGATTCTAACCCCAGTTTGATTCCACATCCTTCTGCTTTTTTTGAGCTCAAAGCCACAGATCTAGCCGGTCGCATAGGCGTTCTCGAGACTAAGAGTTCCAAATTCGAAACTCCTGCCTTGCTGCCGGTGATACACCCTGTTCGTCAGCTTGTTCCTTGCACTGAAATTAGCTCAATGGGTTTTGAAGCCGTGATGACCAATGCGTACACGACATTCAGGCGACTGAGCGAACGCGCCGCCGAAGGTATTCACAAGATAATAGGGTTCGACGGGAGCATAATGACGGATTCTGGCGGATATCAGGTTCTAGAATTCGGGTCGGTAGAAGCAGATCCGCTCGAAATCGCTAAATTTGAAGAGAAGATCGGCACTGATATTGCAATCATTCTGGACAAGCCAACTGGGCTAAACGTTACAAAAACTTTTGCAAGATCCACAGTGAATGATACGCTTGATTCCGCTCGAGCCACGCTCGACGCTTTGAGTAGAGATGATATAATCTGGACGCTGCCCGTCCAGGGGGGAAAATACCTTGATCTTGTGGCGAAAAGTGCCAAATCATCTGCCAAACTTGATTTTGGGTGCTACGCACTCGGCTCGCCGGTTGAAGTCATGGAAGAATACGACTTTTCTCTCTTGGTGAGGATGATCCAAGCCAGCAAGACGCATCTGCCGCAAGGTCAACCGTTTCACTTGTTTGGCGCCGGCCACCCTCTGATCATTCCGCTTGCCGTCGCGCTGGGTTGTGATATGTTTGATTCTGCATCCTACATGCTCTTCGCGCGGAACGATCGTTACATTGCTTCATCAGGAACAATCCGGCTCGATCAACTCGAGTTTCTATCTTGTGTTTGCAGAGTATGTTCCCAGGTCACTGCAACGGAACTAAAGGCCATGAAAAAAGATGAGCGCCTTTTGGCAATAGCAAGACACAACCTGTACGCCCTGAAGCAGGTAATGGAGGAGACAAAGCAGGCCATATGGGAAGGCAGGTTGTGGGAGTACGCAAAGTCCAAATCTTCGAATCATCCTCTGGCATTGAAAGCATTCAAGCTCGCGGTCTCTTCCCTAGAATCAGCAATCGAACTCGGAACTCCCGACATGAAGGAGAGAGGCATCTTCGTGACTGATGTGTCAGACCTTGTGAGGCCCGAGATTGTAAGACATTCAAGAAAAATCAAGAATCTGGACTTTTCAAAGAAAGATCACTTGGTAATAGTTCCAGATACAAAGACAAAACC
>JBOGRL010000420.1:0-4866 GCA_050749505.1 Nitrososphaerales archaeon | reverse complement strand
TTTTCCTATCAGGTCCCTCGGCTCCTTTATCCTGCCTTTTGTGTCGATAAATATGTAGGAATGCCTGAACCGCCTGTGGGGAAAAACTGGGATTGCAATGACTGGTATGCCTCTGTCCCTGGCTATCAAGTAAGATGAAACTGACATTTCGCAGATATCGAATTCAAAATTCACCAGCATCCGTCGAAAGTTTTCCATGCTGAACGGCACGAAGGTAGGCTCAACTCCCTGAATTGCGACTTGCCTCCTCAGGATCGGGGATGTCCTTTCGTACTCTTTGATTGAGATTACAAACTGGCGAGTCAAATTGGAATCAATTTTTTTGTTCTCAGCTGCAAAATGGAATATATTTAACAGATGCGTGTTTCGTTACTTCGAAATACTCGGATAGATATTTTTTCAACGAACGTCATCCCACACAACCCAGTGCCACGTTTTTTGCGTCCAATGTCTAAATTGGAGTTACGCCTGCAAATCAGAAAAAAGGGCACGTAGTTTCCTTTTCTTGTTCTTGTCAATTGGAATCTGGCAGTTCAGGCTTGGACGTTCTTGATGCTCGAGTATCTCAGGTATGAAAGTACGGCGCGTCAAGGTTCATCTTCCAAAACTCGGCGAAGATTTCTCCGTAATGATGAATATTTTCAATCGGTATGTGGTAAAGAACTTGTTCAAGTGAAAAAGTCGATTCCTTCCCGCTGGAAAGCTTTCTGTGCACGGGTTTTTTCAGATCCCCTTCAGTAATTTCTTTGAACAGACGGGCAGTTTTCTTGTCCACGTCCGACATGAATCCCTTGACGTTGTCCAGGCTTTTGAATTCTTCAGGTTTGAAATTTGAATTTGGCAGTCCTCGATAAGCGCGATGGAGCCAGTTGTCCTCGACGTCAACGGTGTGGAGAAAGGTGCCCTTTATGCTATAGAAACTGAGCTCGCGGTTCTTCGCAAATTCCTCATATGGGAGCATTTCGAATGCTTCCACAATCTTGACGCGTTCGCTTTTGAAATAGTCGAACATTTGAGTATAGTCTAGCGTAAACAATCTCTCTCCCTCTTTTGTCTCTCCTACGAGCGCACGAGTATTTCCCTTTTCCGAACTACGAGCAGATGCGTCGCTCACGCAGCATCGAGTCGCCCTCGATGCGACCGCAGAGTCCCCGCGCGACTGATAAACTTCAATTAGGGTCTTCCGATACATGAAAAATCACAAAAAATGAATTCCTTTTTGTCTCCTCCTCCTTCCGGTTTTTTGTTGAGAACAGGGCTTTCTAGATGAGGTACGAATGGCTTGTCCTCACCGTGACGTCCATTGGTACCCTCATGGGAGGAATCGATTCCAGAATAATTGTCGTTGGGCTTCCCACGGTGGCGCAACAGCTTCACGCTGATCCTGAACAGCTCGTCTGGGTCACGCAATCTTATGTCCTCGCAGATACCGTGTGCTTGCTCCTGGTCGGAAGAATCGGTGATCTTTACGGCCGGGTCAAGATGTACAATCTCGGCTTCATGGTTTTCACAATCGGGTCGGCGCTTTCTGCATTCTCTGCAGATCCGTTTCAACTGATCGGGTTCAGGGTCTTTCAAGGCGTTGGCGCTGCCATGATTTTCACCAATTCTGCCGCCATAATCGCGGATGCGTCACCCACGAAATCACTCGGGCTGATGCTCGGGATAAACCAGATGACCCTCAGGGGTGGCAGCATGCTTGGGTTGACTCTTTCCGGACTGATCCTATCGCTGGTGGATTGGCGAGGACTTTTTTATGTAAATATCCCGATTGGAATCTTTGGCACAATCTGGGCATACAAACGACTGCATGAAATTTCGACCAAACAAATAGAGAAAAAATTGGACTGGCCGGGTTTCGCCTCTTTCACCGTTGCATTATCGCTTATCTTGCTTGGGATCACTTTTCTCGGCTACGGCTTGAGCGAAACAAGCGAGGCTTACAGTTTCCTGATCATCGGCTTTGTCCTGATGGGCGTTTTCGTAAGGATCGAGTCAAGGGCAAAGTCACCGTTGCTTGACCTTCGCTTGTTCAAAATCAAAATTTTTGCTTTAGCCAACATTGCTCAGTTTTTGAATTCAGTGACCTGGACTGGTCTTGTATTGTTGCTTGCGTTTTACCTGCAAATTGGCCTGGGCTATAACGCGCTGCTAGCGGGCGTGGCAATCATACCCGTTGACCTGGTGTATCTGGTCACGACCCTGTTTAGTTCCAAGCTGTCAGACAAATATGGTTCGAGAATGCTTTCAACAACGGGACTAGTGGTCAATGTAATCGGGTTTTTGGCTTTGACGGCCTTCTCAGTATCTTCCTCGTACCTGACGATTGTTATCGCGCTGGTAATTTTTGGGCTGGGAAACGGTCTATTCAACACCCCGAATACGAGAGAAATAATGAGCTCAGTCCCGCCGGACAGGAGGGGCATCGCCTCGGGACTGCGGAGCATGATGTTCAACCTTGGGCTTACGGTCAGTTACGGGTTGGTCGTTGTATTGATCACGATCGGGATTCCCTACGGTATTTTTACGCAGCTCCTGGAAGGCACCGCCGCTTCGCCGCTCGTCATAGCTGCGGCAAGGATGGAATTTGTCAATGGTTTCAGGATCGCGGCGTTTGTTCTGGCCCTGATCACTGCTGCCGCAATCATCCCGTCCTGGATGAGGGGCCCTAGAGTTAAACCAACTCTATCACCCGCATGAACCAATGCTGGAACGTTGCGACAGACTTTTGTCAACCACCCGCGCGTGTGTATAGATACGCTCGTATCTCATGTTATCACGCATCTTCTATCGGATGTGCTTTTTAGGAGACCCGATGTCCGGCATTCTTGGTAGCTTCCAACATTGGATTTTGATCAAGTTGTCAGAAATAGAAGAAACGTAAGGAACTCCGGTTAGATGAGCCTGTTCCAGCTGAAATAGTTCAAAAAATCCTTGAGCTCGCTCAGCACGCACCAAGCGCCGGCTACAGTCATTGAGTAGCATACCTAGTAGTCACCGACGATTCAACAAAAAGGAAAATTGGAGGCGAAGAAAGAATGTGGGATAACGGATTGCACAATTTTGTATCCTATGCACCTGTCCTCATAGTCGTGTGTGTGAGCGAAGAAATTTATCACGCGCGATATCGCGAGCCCGACAAGATCCGCGAGGACGGAACTGAAATTGTGTGGCCCACGCCCTACTGGTTCTTTGATGCGGGAGCATCTCCATGATAATTCTTCTTGCTGCCGTAAATCTTGGTTATTCTGCGGCTTTTCTGCGGAGTATTTGAAAGCAAGATTGAAAAGGTCAAGAAATTACTCGGCATCCCAGCAGATTTCCATCCGGTCGGCACAATATCGATCGGAATGGCGTCTCCGGACGTGAAATCACCCTCTCTGAAACGCGGCAGGAAGCCCTGGAGCGAGGTCGTTCATTCCGAGCACTGGTAAAGAAATTACAAAAAGAAGAGGATGTCCAAAACAGTGTGCGAGGGTGTGCAGCACAAACCAGAGTATGTTTGTTTTTTTGAATGCTAAATTCATAATTAATTAATTGCAGCAATAGCTAATCAGTTGATCCTAAAGACCTTCCGCGCTGTCTCTCCCAGTATGTTCTTCTTTGCCTCAGTTGTTAGGAATGGAAGACCGTATATCACGCTAGGGACATCAAAGTCATGGTGCGGATAGTCGCTAGCATACATCAACTGAGTTTCGGCGTTGAATGCCTTGAATGCAAATTCGAGATCGCTCCTCTTCTGTGGATGCTCCAGGGGTTGACTGGAGAAGTAAAACTGCTTGATGTACTCGCTGGGCAGTTTCTTCAAGATCGGTGCTTCGCTCCGCATCATCATGTATACAGAGTCCAATCTATTCATGATCCAGGGGATCCATGTCACACCTCCCTCGATGAACACAAACTTGAGATCAGGGAAGCGTTCCGGAATCCCAGAGCTCAAGAGACTAGTAAGTTGAAGGATAATATTAAACGGAAACGCGAGCGAATGAAACGGGAATATGCTTTTTAGTTTGTCGTAGGGCGGAATCCAGCTCAATGAGGCGTGAAAGCAAATAGGCAGGTTCTTTCTCCTTGCTGCTTCATAGATCGGAAGCCAGGATTCGTCTCCAGCGAGCGACCTACGATGAGTCGTGATCATCAAGCCCGCTATCCCCTTCTCTGATCCAACTCGATCGATTAGTTCCGCCGCCCTGTCGGGAGAGTTTGCTGGTACAAGTATGAAAGACAGAAGTTGTGGATACTTGTCGAGAAAATTGTCTACCATATAATCAGTAAATGCATTCGAAATTGCAACCTCAAAATTGTTGTCCGGGTGGTTTCCGATATTCAGCAGCATGTTGGGGAATATCATTGATCTCTTTATCCCGATATCATGCATTCTGTTTACGAAAATGTCGACAGTCTGCTCCCGACTGAAACCAGCGAGCGGGTTAAACTTCTTGATCTCGGTTCGCTTTATCCTTCCTCCCATCGTCAGGTCGAAGTAGCGAGTGGGCGCGTACTCCTTTGTCTCGTAGTACATTTTGAGCAATTTGAGTTTTAGTGGATCAATCGATTCTCCGGACAGATCCCTGGTGAATATTTTGTAATCTTCCCTGTATTCTTCTGCCTCCTCCATCTGCTTGATGTTGTTGTACTGCTTGCGATAGTTCTCGGGAAGGTATTCTGAAAAGGAAGCAAATGGCTCGTAGATGTGGCAGTCAATATCGACGATGAAAAGATCTTGCAGCCGTTTTGCTTCTGAATATTCGACTGCGTGATCCAGACCCCCCTGAACGTGTCGTAGCTTGTCTGCGGTTTCCATGCTGCGCTCAGAGATCATTTCCGATATTTATTTCTTGAAAATCTCCACAGTAGGTTCTGATG
>JBOGRL010000419.1:0-7512 GCA_050749505.1 Nitrososphaerales archaeon | reverse complement strand
CCCTAGGGGAGGGGGGTACTATAGCTAATGTCTATGACAATAGTTTCTGCGCCTGAAACTGCGTCGAAAGATGAGGAAAAAAGACGTGACGCGGCGCGATATATATCGTCGGCCAACATACACAACTTATGTATCAATTGGTTCCAGGATCAGTACTGGGAATCTGTAGCATGGGTGTATTCTATAACAGGAACATCGACCAGATAGCGATGGTCTGCCCGGTCTGCGAAAGGGTTCGAGGGAAACGGGGTCTGCTCTCCGATCAGGATCTGGAAAAGTACGAAGAGCATCTGAGAGAGAAGCACGGGCTAGCGCGATGATGACTGTGGCTCAATTCAAGGTGATCTTCTCGCGCCATTGCAGCATTCGGAAAGAAGGGAAAACTAGCAGCCGGCAAAGCGACAACTCGTAAGAAGATCTGGAAAAGAGGAGAACGAGAATTGAAAGTTTCGCTTTACTGGTTAGGCGTTTCCGCAATTTACTTCGCGCTTTCGCTTGTCCTGCCTGTTTCGCCCATATTCTCTTCCGTGCTGCGAATCCCGGTTGGGCTCTTTTTGCTCTGCGCAATCTCTGATCCTATGGAGTTGTTCACCAACGGGAAAGCGAACGCGATATGAATGCCGATTGCGAAATGCCGCAATCTCGGGCGAGCAACTGTGAGAGGGTAAACAGGCACCGTGGTCATCGCGTGAAAATCACCACACCTCAAAAAGAAAGAGTGGAAAAATCCCTGTCCGCGCTCATCAATCGCTGCGCGAGGTGCGGAACTGAGATCAGGCCTGCGAAGACAGCGTACCTGAAGCTGAATGGCAAGACAGATAGATTTGAGCTGACGTGCGAAAAGTGCTTCGAGGAGCTTGAGCCAAGCCCGAATTGATGGCGAAAGTACCTGAAGGGTTGGGAGCGTCTGGGCTTTCAGACGAAACTGAAATTCCACGAGTGCCATAACAACTCTCCCGACGAATTGGCCCACAGAGGCGTCGGTAGGATGGATGATGTTTCCAAACTCTCGTAAAGGGATCAGAAGAAATCTATGACTCGCAACACTCTTATGTTAGTTCGTTCATTCGTTCCTTCTCGAATTTCTCGAATTTTTGATTCTGCGCGAAGGAGAAAGTAGTGCTTGAGTATCGTCCAGCACATGAATTTCAAATTCAGGTCCATGAGTTTCATCTTCACGACGCTTATAATATCTCTCAATCTCAAAGAGCAATCACCTTGGAAGTAGTCCTCGACAGGAACAAGCCCTTCTACATGCTGGGCAAGTATGTCTCGGGTGAGGAAACTTTCCTCATCTTTGACGCTCAAGATGACGCTGTCAGGAAGATAGGTGAGTATCTGAAAAACAATGTGCCGACTGATCAGATAACGCTCCTGGAGCTTACGATAGTGCCTAACGGTTTGAGCACACTGGAATTGGAATGGAGCATCATACTGAACAAACTCGTCAAGCTCGTGGGGTTGAAGTAGTGACAGAGATAAGCACTGCCGCGGTATCAAAAACTCGATTCAACTATTACGAATCGTGCAAAATGATTCTTGGAGTGGCGTGCGTCGCGCTATCTCTGGGTTGGGGCAAGTACATCGGCAAGACTGTTTATCTCCCCTTCTATCCGGATTCGATGGATATCCTATTGGGAGTTTCCATAGGACTTTTCCTCATATTCGATTATGCAAAGTGCACCCCGTTTTTGACAAGTTGGAGAAGGGCTAGAACTCCAAATGATCCGGGCATGGAAAACATTCGCTGACCACGGCATGAAAAGTATGTGAAGAGAGATCAGCCTTTTTTGCCATTTAGAGCAATTTTGTTCAATTTCATGACCGTGCTGACTTTCTCGTAGGCAACCGTCAAAAGGAGGGATGATCGGGTTAACTCCGCTTGCATCAGAGGACGAAACTAATGAACCGAGTGATGCCGACGTCATCATTAGAATGCTGTATTTCTGCGAAGAGCCCAGACTGCAATCGCAAATAATGGCGTTTTGCAGAATAGACAGGGTACGTTTCAGTAGATTTTCCGAGCACTGCATCAAGAGGGGAATACTGAAATTGGCGTCCATTGATTTCGGGTTGGAAGGACTGGTCATTACAGACCGGGGTGAAGAAGTTCTGGCTACCGCTCAGGAGATTGTCAGAGTATTGGGGATCGAATCGGAGCCAGATGCGCAGCTGAGATGATTTTGTCGAGGCATACTCTACCGCGCAAAGTACATTGGTAAGCATCTGAAGCTCGGTTTTGTTTCCAAGCTGGTGATGCAGGGGTTCCAAGTCGGTGGAGAACCTCTAATTCATTTACGCTGACGGAAAGCCCTCTCGATTTTCCTCACTGCTGGAATCTTCAAGGAATTGAGTTCTGGAAGCTGTATTCAGGCTGAACTCTGACGAGATGTTTCCTTACTTGCTTCCAATCAATTTTCGCTTGCTTACCAGATTAGTAACCCAAAGTAGTGAAATTTTCCAGAAACGGAGAAATTGCCTAAGCATGGGTCTCTGATATCTTGCGAGATCATGGCATTAACCGCACCAACGGCAACAAGAGTGGAGCGCGAGGAACGCCAGAGCCTGAGCGAAACTGACCCTCTGGCGCGGGCAATCGATATCTACGCCATACTTTCAAACAGAGACTCTTTTGACATCTTTTGTCTTGCCAGTAGTGGCATTCATGCGACGACCAGGATTCTAGCGGAGTACAAATTTTCGAAAAAGCGTTACTATGTCCGCTTGAAGGAGCTCATTGAAACCGGACTGGTCCAAAAGGAAGGCCGGTTCTACAGGCACACGACTCTGGGCACGATTGTCTATGAGAATCAAGTCAAAGGCTTGCTGCAATCCCTTTCAAAGCAAACTTAGTCCAAGCTAGACACTTTTCGAAGAAAAATCGTAGGTCAGCCCCCAGATGAAACTCATAGCAATAGAAGACAAGAAAGAAATTCGCGAAATCCACAGGGTTGGTAAAAAGCCCGTCACATTGAAACAAAAGACGGCAAAAGGAGCTTGTTCTCTGTGTTATGGAATGACTCGACATTTGAGAGGCTGTCCAAATAATCCATTCACTCGCAAAAAGAATCCATCGGGGAAAAAGAATCTTGAATTGAATTAGAATAGATTTGAACCAACCACAAGGGAGAGCTGCCGTGATACCAAAGATATAATTATTTGATAACCCGTATTCTGTCCTCCTCCTCCTCCTCTGATTCCAAGATCTAACGAGACTCTCAACATTTTCGGAATTCTGGATCTCTCTTTTGTTCCTCCAGTCTTGGAAACAATCTCTTAAACCCTTGACGGTGAATTCTTGCAGACATCCATTGAACAACGGTAAATCTGGTGGCGGAACGTACTACGGGCATGCTGGTCGCAGACTTTGGAGAAAAAGCCACGTCGCACTCTTTGACTCCCTGGCTGTAGTCACTGTATCGATCTCAGTCATAATTCCTCAAGTGCACCTTGCTGAAAACCCGCAGATCAACCTTAGCCCAACATATTTTGTAGAGGCAATCGTTATTCCAATCGTACTGGCAACGGCCATTTTCTTAGGAGGAAAAAGGAAGATACTCTGGTTTGCATTCATGGCGTACGTCTGGGCTGTCACAGAGGATGCACCCGTATATCTGGACTCCTTATTCACTTGGCCAGAAGTGACTTCTGGTTTCCAGCACTTGTTTCTGGAGGTTGTTTTCCATATACTCACTCTTTTCTTTATGACTCTCACAATTAGAGAAGCGTTCAAATTGCGAAGATATCGAAGAAGCACGGCTGCAGTAGCCCAAGTAGAGATCCTGCTTTACAAAACCGCTCAACAACGGACCAAGCTGAATTTCTTTCTCATCCTTTCATTGACTTTCATCTCATTTGTTGCGAGCTACGCTCAGAACCTCCCACTAGATTCGTTCCGAACAATTTCTGGCACACGGTGGTACTTGCTCGACATTTTTGAACACGTTGTATCCATTACGTTTCTCTACGCAGCGGTAAAAGTGGCCAATGGGGACAATGACCGGGCTCTCGAATCGATCAAATCAAACTGAAAAATGAGTAGGGAAGATTTCCTTTACGTTCGGCCCCTCAAAACGTAGCTTCGCGGATCAGTCAAGAGGAAAGAGACCACACCCCCATCTATTCATGAGGTCCTTGGTACAGAAATCCGCGGACTCTTTCGGGGCCGGATTAATTCAGACTCATCATGAATTAGCTGCACTGAATCCCAATCTGGGATTGAATATCCGCGTCTAGTTTTTCTGCGACAAGTTCAAAATTTTGCACGTTCCTTGGTTTTACTATAAATACAGGAAAGTTCAGGAAAAATCGGCATGAAAAGAAGGGAAGACCCTAATCACATGCGGGGGCTAGCCAAGTTCGTAGACGACATAAAACTCGATGGAATGCTATACTGCGCGATACTTCGTAGCACTTATGGAAAAGCTTTGATAAAGAGAATTACTAGACCTGACGACCCGCGGCTAATCGATTTTCTAGAGGGAAAGGACGTTGTTGCGCTTTCACGTCCATTTGATAGGTTTGAAAAAGGCGTAAGTTTTGAACGCTATGCAATGGCAGTCGATAAGACACATTTTGTGGGTGAGCCCGTGGCTGCTGTGTTGGCCTCCTCAAGATACGACGCGGAAGACTTGCTCGAGTTGATTCAGGTCGAGTACGCGGCGGATGATCCATCTTGTGTTGATATGCAGCTAGCAGCAAAAGAAGGTTCTCAGATAAGGGCGCTAGACAGTTGGAAGAATAGCATAGCGTTTCAAGACGAAATCTCAATCGGAGACTTTGGCGAGACGTTCTCAGAATCCGAACATCATTTCGAGATCGAGACGCGGATCGCAAGACAAGCCGGCGTTCCAATCGAGACGCGAGGCATAGTGGTCGAATACAATCGGAGAGACGACGAGTTTGTCCTGCACGCGCCGTCCAAAAATTATCACACAGCGAGAGCTGCGGCAGCCGCGTGCCTTGGGGTCTCCGAGGAGTCCATCCGAGTTCAGGTGCCGGACATAGGTGGTGCCTTTGGAGTCAAAACTTCATTTTCAGCCGAGGATGCTATCGCTTCCATCTTTGCCAAGAGAATCGGCAAGCCAGTAAAGTGGATCTCCACTAGAACCGAGGATTTTGAAAGTACACTACAAGCGAGAGACCAAATTCACAGAAGTACGATATGCTTTGACCATGATCTCAAGATTACTGGGCTCAAGGACGAATTTCTTATCGATATTGGAATTCCAGGCTTCATGTCCCAGAGTCCCGTACGGCTATTGGCCAGCCTTCTAGCAGGCTGTTACAAAATACCAAATGTCTTGATTCAATTCAAGGGAGTCGCTACCAACAAGCCGCCGATGGGTCCGATAAGAGGAAACGGACGACCGGAAGCGCTACTCATTATCGAGAGGCTTATTGATCATGCGGCGAGGAAGTTGCATATTGATGCCATCGAGCTCAGAAGAAGGAACTTGATTCCCTCCGAAGAAATGCCGTACAATACTCACCTTGGCTCGATCTATGATTCTGGGAATTACAAAGAAGCCATGAAAAAACTGCTCGAGTATGTAGACTATGCAGCCCTGAGAAGGTGGCAAGACGAGCAGCGTACGACTGGAAAATTGATCGGAATAGGTCTCGCGCTATATGTCGAAGATACGGGTCTTGGTCCATCCGCTAAAATGGGCAGGCCGATGTACGAAACGGCCACGGTACGAGTGGAGAGAGACGGCACCGTCACTGCTTATTCGGGAGCCTCACCGCATGGTCAAGGCCATGAGACAATTTTCGCGGAGATTATTTCATCGGAGCTGAATATCAGCCCTGAACTGATCAGGATCAAGTTTGGTGATACCGACATCATTCCGTACGGCGTCGGCACCTTTGGAAGCAGAACAGCCGTAGTTGGCGGCAGTGCTATCCTCATTTCTACAAGGGCTCTCAAGGAAAAGATGACCGGGATCGCGGCAAATTCGCTTGGATGCCCACCCGAACAGATTCGGCAAGAGGATGGGAAATTTGTGAACTCCTCTAATGCGAGCAATTCCATAAGATTCGAAGAGGTTGCGCAGTTAGCGTATCAACCAAAGTCACCAAGCTCATCTGGCTTCGGGCTATCATCTGAAACATACTTCGATCCACCCGGACTGACATTTTCAAATGGCGCTGTTGTTTCGATCGTAGAAGTAGACGGTGAAACCGGCAAAACGAAATTGCTCAGGTGCGCAATTCTTGATGATTGCGGTCGTATTCTAGATCACAATATTGTAGAAGGGCAAGTCCACGGTGGCGTTGTCCATGCGATCGGGGGCGCTTTCCTTGAGGAACTTGCGTACGATGATGTCGGACAACCCCAGAATCCAACTCTGACTGATTACATGATCCCGACGAGCTTGGACTGCACAGACATTGAAGTCTTGCACATGGAGACCAGATCAAAACTGAATCCTCTTGGAGTCAAAGGAGCCGGAGAAGGCGGAACTATCGGAGGGCTCGCCTCATTCGTGAATGCGGTTTCCGATGCGTTGCAAAAGACAGTTGTACGTGTTCCCATACGACCAGACGATACGCTTGAAATAATTCATGGTCACGGCGCGATTGCTCGTTGAAGATGTCGGCGTGCTCTCCATGACTGCCAGCCATGTGTAAATTTCGATGGTCATCATAACTTCGGTTGTGATCTTTTGCTCTGAGATTTCAGTTTTTTGTAGCATTACCGATAGGGAAGCAATCACCCGAGTCATTTGTTTTTTTCTTCTCCCACCCTTCTCCTGAATTGAGAAATGCGCTCCTTGAAGGGCACTAGCCTCAAAGGGAAGTGATTTGTTTATCTTGCGTCACTTTGAACTCACAAATTTGCTGGAGAAAAACCAAAAACTTCTGGCGTTCGCCGCCAAAAGCTTCGCTAGTGAAGAACCATCGGCGCAACTATTTTTGCGTCAAAAATGCGAGCTCAGGTCGCCGTTGGGCATGATGAATATGGTAGCAATGTCTGCCGCTGAAGTAGCGCCGGCATTCCCTTGATCCGAGGTTTGCAAAAGAAGATGTTTGCTCCTCATCGGGGGTCGGTGCGGACGTGTAGGCATCATCATCATGGAAGGCAACCCTTCCAGCTTTTCGTTGCGTGTGACTCGAAAAAGTTTTCACGACTTCATCTCCTGGTGTTCCCTATTCCATTCCGAGACGCTAATGGAAGCACCCGTGAGTTCTCCCGAACCAAGTGTTGCCAAGTATATTGCGAGCGGGTTGACAACTTCCGGCTCCTGAAATCCCATTCTGCGTTCCATATCTTGCAGAATCTCCCGAGGTGTCGAGGAATGGAAAGCTGTTCTGATAGGACCTGGCTTGATTGCATTCACATTTATCCCCGTTCCCAGAAGATTGGCAGCTAATACATGATTGAAACCCTCAACAGCAAATTTTGATACATTGTACGGGATACTTCGAACCCGCCTGTTTCGTTGTTGCTTCTCTCCGGCCCCAGATGAAATATTGATGATGTTACCAGATCGTTGATTGACCATGTGC
>JBOGRL010000418.1:0-1843 GCA_050749505.1 Nitrososphaerales archaeon | reverse complement strand
CTATACATCATTTCCCTAGTCGCAGTAAAATTCTTTCCCCCATTCTCGCTGATGATGGTTTTTCTTCCTCTTTATGCGGTTGTTTATCGTCTTCTCGCAGCGCGCGCTGGCGCTAACATGAATTATCTTTGCGACGTTGTTGCTGACGGCGAGTATCTCCTTTGGGGGCCTGTAATATTCATTGGAAAAATATTCTAAGTTTGACAACAAGCCTTCGGAATCTGGAGACTTTGAGCTCGACTCGATACTCCAAAAGTATCAAGTTGCAATCGAGAAAGCAATCAAAGATTCTCGTTTCCAAGAGTCTCCGCTGAGCCAGGACGCTCAAGGAGTGATGGAGGCTGGTGGAAAGAGACTACGACCAATACTGGTTTTGATGAGCTGTGAAGCCGTGTCGAGCCAATACACCACCGCGTTACCTGCCGCGCTTGCCTACGAACTCGCTCACGAGGCGTCGCTGGTGCAAGACGACATCATTGACGATTCTGACCTCCGACATGACAAGGAGACAGTGCACAAAAATAAAGGAGTGATAGGAGCTATTCTCGTATCCGATCTTCTGATTTTCGACATCTTCAACCAGCTTGCAAAATACGGATCCTCTTCGCTGACAAAGAAAAAGATAGCTCAACTGATATCTTACCTCATAAGAGCAGCTAATCTGACTATCAAGGGAGAATACCTGGAGTCAAACATAACAAAACAATCGGGAATCTCGGAGGATGAGTATCTTGAAGTTGCGGGACTGAAGACAGGCGCTTTGCTCGCAGCCGCTGCCGCCTCTGGCGCGCTTGTCGGCGGTGCTTCCGAAAAAGTGATTGACGCGATGTACCGGTTCGGCTATAATCTGGGGATTGCATTCCAGATCAGAGATGATATCTTGGATATCAGCGGTGATTCCACCAGATTGGGAAAGCCGGTAATGAAGGATCTCCAAAACAACGCTTGCAACATTGTGCTCATAAACGCGATGGAAAGAGCGGATGCCTATAAACAGAGCATGATCAGCTCCATGCTTTACAAGAAGTGGTTTGCGCTCTCTGACATGAAGAATTTGCTCAATTTGCTGGACGAACTCAAATCAATGGCATACGCTTCAAAGCTTTCAGAGAAATACACATCGAGGAGCAGAGATTGCCTCAAGGTATTGCGTGGATCTCCAACAAAGGATAAACTCGTGGGTTTGACGTATGCCCTTGAGACAAGGAACGCGTGACTGAAATGATAAAGATAAAAGCAGATGATCTTGTTCACGTCATCGATCAGGGAGTGTTTTGATCAGAAATTGAGCTCCACCGAATTAGCGAAACCAGAGAGAATTCCGACCGGAATCGGGGGATTAGACAGTCTTATCCAAGGTGGTCTGATGAGAGGCGATGTACATCTTCTAACCGGAGGACCTGGAACCGGCAAAACAATCCTCGCCTCGCGCTTTGTGTACAATGCTGTGAAGAGCTTGGGTGAGCGAGCCGTTTACGCAACTTTTGAAGAATCCTCGGATTTCTTTAAAAGAAACCTTAAGAAATTGGGTACTGACTTTTCTTCGATCGAAAGCGAGGGCAAAATCAAGATTATCGACTTGGAAATTCTGAGGGGAAAGGGACTCGAGTCAAACATTGCCTATTTGCTTGAAATCGTGGAAAAGGCGAAGGCTACAATACTCGTTATCGATTCTCTCACGGCACTGCTTCTTGCGTGCGAGACCCAGTTTGAACAGCGCACTTTCATGAAAACTGTTTACAAAGCGCTCAAATCAAAAGAAGTAACTACGCTCATGACGGTCAGCCTTAACGAAGATGGGCGCATTGGACCTGAAGGTTTCCTTTCAGATTCGGTCATGTAC
>JBOGRL010000417.1:0-1750 GCA_050749505.1 Nitrososphaerales archaeon | reverse complement strand
CATCTGGCTAGCTCGCCGTGATCTTGAACCAGTTCCTGTAGAGCGTCGGGATCGGACTTCCGTACCACTTTTCAAAGAGCAATCTGATCTTGTCTGCGGTTTCAACTCCAGCGAGCTGCGCTTCTTCATCGCTCAGATCGTACGCGTCCACTCTGTCCGTTCTGTAAAATTCGATCAACAGCTTCGCACTGTCTGATTTTTGAGTGAACCTATTTTCTATGACGTAGTACATCCCGACCTTGGGCGACTTGCGATAAGTCACCTGGACTGTTCCGTCGATTATCTTCTGAACAAGCTCGCTGACGAAGATTATCTGCTTTGGCTTGTTGTTCTGCTGTTGATTTCTTGCTTTGGAAACTGACCTCCAAAGAGTCGGAAATTTCTGGAATGCCAACTCGATTGCCTCGCTGTACGAGAGATCCTTGCCGAATTCGGTGTTAACGTCGATCATCCGGAGGCCGTCTGGTTCAACGCAATTTTCTTGCATCCACGAAACGAACCTTTCCATGATTTTGGGATTTGAAAGCTGGCGGCCTCTTGACATCTTCCTTGGATCATCAAACCGGTCTTGAAATTTGCTCAAACCTTGAGCAAACGAGTTATATTTGGTTTACTTTCGGATGATGAACAATTGAAAAATCGAGTTGTGGGGGCTATGGCATCAGACACTCGGAGCACCGCCCGCTTAACACTCGACGGATTCTTGGGTTTTTTTGCCGCATTATCGGGGAGAGAAGAGAGCGTTTCACTTCGGGTGATGCACAAAGAAGGTTCTGATTCTGTTCAAAGATTTAGAGAGCCCTTGTTTATGTGGAATTTCAATGCGATTTATTGCACAGTCTCTTACGAGCCATTGAAAGTTAAAGTCTAGAACATCAATTGATCCGAGAGACAGTCTTTCTCTTTTGATTAGCTCTTCGATTTCGTGAGCGAGAGCGAGCTGCACGCATTCATTCTCCATTAATAGCCTTCGCCTTCAGTTTGTGGAGCGTGGCTGATCATCCTATCGCTATGAAGAAAACCGAAATCACTATCATAACGCCATTCAGTCTGGTATGAATTTGCCCTTAGACGATCATGAGAAGGTCGTTGTTCTCAAAGAAGAGAAGGAAAGGATAGAACGCACAATCCAGCGATTGAACCTTGTTCCTGACGAACGGATTTACAAACATGTTGTTAGTTAGGAACTTGAAACAAAGAGTACTCTAAGAACGGGGACAGTTAGGATTGAGGATAATATGCGGGAAGATGCAAACTGGGTTAGAGAGAGCTTCACGCGAAATGAAATAATTGATTTTTTCACCCGATAACCACGAAGAACCCAAGAATTGCAGAACGTGTATTGACGCAATATCCTGGGGGGGCATTGCTATTGCAATCCCTTTTGTTTTCCTTGCGAAAGTTCCGTCTTCAACCAGAGCAACCTGCTTACCACTTGGGATCTTTTGCTGGCTGCATCACCCGTCTTTCTCTATGAAACGCGCAAGGGACGGGCGTGCATTCTATTCGCAGCCGAGGCAGCAGAAACAGTAGAAAGATTTTGAGTCCAGATTACTTCATAGTTCTTGAGGCGGTATTTCGTTCCAGTTGAGTATCATCGAACCCGGATGCGACGCGTGGTACTCATCCAATCTGCCGATTGAGGTGTTTTTCGGAGATCCCAGGACGCTCACCCTCTCAGCTGCGGACAACTCAGAAATCTTGTTCAGAGCCCTGGCGTAAGCTTCCAGATTTTCGAGCGGCTCAGTCT
>JBOGRL010000416.1:0-8256 GCA_050749505.1 Nitrososphaerales archaeon | reverse complement strand
ATTTACAACCGCGACTTTGATTGAAAAAAGTCTCGACATCAAGCAGGGGTGCATCTACAGACCTCGCTGTCCTTACGCGACACAGGTATGCGCAGATGTCGACCCAGAGTTTCGTGCGCTGGAAAGCGCTCACTTTGCGGCGTGCCACCATCCCAGGAACGCATGAAGTAAGATAAGATTTACCGGATAGTTCGCAAAGCAATCTGGCGCGCTTTCTGAGCGGGCGAGTCTCATAATTTGGTTGGAAACTTAGCTGATCTTAAGGAGCTTCTTTGCCGTTTCAAAGAGGATCTTTTCCCGGTCCTCTTCCGAAACAGGCATTTTAATTACAGGGTCCAAGTTTTTGCTTATAAATCCCTCACCGTTATCCTGCCCGAACGGATAGTCAGAGCCATAGACCATCCGGTCTGCTCCGAAGAATGAGTAGCCCAACATGTAGGCTTCGGGAAGTCCACCCGAAATTGCAGTATCGCCGTATATCTGCTTCCAGAACTCAGATTGCGGTACGTTAACTCCAGTTCTCCAAAGATATTCTTCGAGCCTTCCGTAGAAAAACGGGAGCATCGCGCCCAAGTGGTGCGCAACGATCTTCAGGTTGGGATATTTTTTTAGCACGCCGTTTGACTTGAGTCTCCACATTGCCTGAGTCGTGTCGAAGGGCCAACCAAACATTCCCATAAAGGGGCCGTTCGCGAGCGGATAATCTTTCCAGTTTGTTGGGTGCAAGAGTATTGGTATGTCGTACTCTGAGATTCTTTTGTACAGCGGGTCAAATTGCGGTGAGTCAATTCCCACGCCATTTTCATTCGTGGGGAGAATCACTCCTCGAAACCCAAGTTCGCGCACGCCACGCTCGAGTTCTGTCAGTGCGTCCTTCACGTCGGTCAGCGTGACATGGGCGAGCCCAATGAACCTGTCAGGCCTCTTGCGACACAACTCTGCAACATCATCGTTTGCCATTCGGCCGATCCTGTTGGCATCCTCAGGGGGCAAGCCAATCAGTGAATTTGAGTTGAAGCTCATGACTTGGATATTGATTCCGTACTTGTCCATTACTCTCAATCGCTCGCCCATCTCTGCGGTTATAGGATCAAAATTAAATGGCCTGTTTGTACCAAGGCGCGCCCGGATTTCAGTTACTTCCTTGATGACTCTCTTGCTTGTCAGATGAGTTGAAAAATCGATGATGGATCTTTTATTCGACAACGGGATTCGCAAGGATGACGCAGAATCGGGGCTGTTAATATACATATTCAGGACCTGCTTTGTGGTACGCGGATTCAAGAAAAAGTGGGTGTACCGTCAGCATGCCGTAACTGCAAATAAACCAGCGGAATCTGTGACAAAGAGAAAATAAGATGGAAGATGGCTCTGGACAAACAAGCGATATTTAAATAGCCCAACTGGTGTTTGAACGCGGCTATAGCTGCAGTGAATATCGCAAAGAGTAATGACACCACAGCCAATAATCTCGACGAACGAGGCGATATTAGGGCGATCGCGCTAGTGCTAAAGTGCGAGCATTGCGG
Source organism: Nitrososphaerales archaeon (assembly GCA_050749505.1). Taxonomy (GTDB): domain Archaea; phylum Thermoproteota; class Nitrososphaeria; order Nitrososphaerales; family CADDZS01; genus DATLTL01. Next base: position 6,727 of record JBOGRL010000416.1, on the reverse strand, counting down.
AAAACAGTTTATTTACGAATTCAAGACTCCCATCGCGGCAAAATGTATCCACTGCGACTCTGTCTTTGATGGGAGATTACAGATATTCAAGGATGCAAGAGTTGACTATGAGAGAATAACATCGCTCTGAAAATCTTGGTCTATACTTGCTACTATCTCTTGCTGACCGGGAGCGAGTTGTATAGTCTCTTGTCCGCCTCATATTCCTTTTGAACCAAATCTTTGAAAATGCTCTCTGCGCGTTGCTGGAGATCTTTATCGGTAGCGTATTTTCCCAAGATGTACTGCCCAAATCTCTCATGATAAATGTCAATAAAGCGGTGAACATCGAAGAAGACCATATATCGATCAGGAACGTCGTAGTGCTTTCTGAGTCCGATTGAATTCAGGCGGTTGGTCTTGGGAAGTATCCTCTCCCTCAGCATCGCGGCGGCCGCGACTTCGACAAAATGCCCCTTGACGTTTAATGCCTTAAACCTCTGCAGCCTTTCATATTTCGCCCTGTCTTTCTCCATGATTTTGAGTGGGTCGCTGAGCGGGTGCACCTCATCCTTTCGATTCATTCCAAAGTATCCCTCCATGAAATCTCCGAGCATTTCATTGTGGCCAGTTTCCTCAAACAAGTGCCACGCGATAAAGTCCCTGATTTCCCTGAGCCCCGCGAGATGAGCTCTAAAATGAGCTATGCCTTCATAGTAGAATGGCAGGTTTGCCTGCCCCGATGTTAGCTCAAAGTGTGTCCGCAGCTCACTCGGGCTCAGTTCCCCATTGTATATCAGGGGAGAAAAAAACGGAAAGAAGGGTTCGTCCCTGCGATCCCTAATGAATCCGTCGTGCCAGCCCGTCAGGCTGGCGACAAAATCGGCAGCCGGCAAATCTCTCCAGCCGCGCCAACCAATGGAGTAAATATCCAGCGACGGTAGATAATTTCCGTGGATGCCTACATCCCTACGAGGTAACTGTCTATCGAATAGAGGTTCGAATTCCCTCCTGACCTCTCGCTCGTACTCCTCAGTTGCGATGTAGTCGACTTCCATGGCTTTGTGGCTCCATCTTACGCACTTTCAATTGTCTGATTTTAGTATTCTGTACGGTAGATCAATCTGCAATAGGGGCTCGCTCTATACAAGTTTAGTCAGTTGATTGTCTGACCGCCGTCAACTACGAGGCTCGATCCCGTAACGAACGAGGCTTCATCCGAAGCTAGGAACAGAACGCAGTTAGCGATTTCCGCCGGATCAGCGAATCTACGGAGCAAAACTTTGCTGATTATCTCCCCCTTTGCTTCCTTCGGGTTCGCCGCTGAATTGACCGCGCGTTCGAGCCTTGGCGTCCACGTGGGTCCGGCACATATGCAATTCACCCGAATACCAAAGGCGGCGTAATCCAACGCCATCTGTCTGGTTAGGGAAATTACGGCCCCCTTGGAAGCGCAGTAGACGGCATCCTTTTCCCTACCTATGAAGCCCAATGATGAAGCATTGTTCACGATCGAACCAGAGTGCTCCGCCATCATTAATTTTAGGGCGTGTTTAGAAACCAGAAATACCCCCTTAAGGTTAACCGCGATTAAGCGATCCCACTGGTCTTCCGTCAGCTCGTGCACAGAGCCGTACTGGTTGTAGCCTGCGTTGTTGAAAACAACATCCAGTTTGCCAAACCTATCCTTTGATTCTCGTACCATTCTCTCGGCATCCGCTTCGACCGAGACGTCGCCCTGGACGAAAACGCATTCTCGCCCTGTCTTGCGGATCATTTCCATCGTTTCTTTGCCCCCAGATTCATTAACGTCTGAGATCACGATTTTCGCGCCCTCCCTGGCGCACACTTGAGCAGTGGCCTGTCCGATGCCAGAACCCCCGCCTGTGACCAATGTAACCTTGCCAGCTAGTCTCAATTTCTCTTCCTTTGGCATTTCAGAGGCGATTAACCTAGAACTACTTGATAACCTTATTCAGAATGTCTCGCGAGGAGGAGACTTTTTTTGAATCGCGTTCTGTGTAGGGAGTCAACTCTTTGCAAAATTAACCATGACTGAACGCGCCCACTCTTTCATAATTTCTTCAAAAATACTGAAGGGAGGCGTCAGCATGAATCCACGAGCCCCTGCCTTGACCAACTCTTCTATCCGCATCTTGCACTCCTCCGCAGTTCCAGCCACGGCAAATCTCTGTGTCAAATAATCATTGACAAAGTTCGGATCTACTTTTTCCTCTATCGGCTTTGTAATATCAAAAGCTCGGATAAACTTCTGAACACCAGCGATTTCTTCTTTTGGAACAGTTTCCAGCGTAGACCTGAAGTTGTGGTAAGCGCGGTTTGCTATCCGACGTCGGACGAGATTCCTAGCTCTATCTCCATCCTTTCCCACGACAACCATTCCTGAAACGAGTATCTCGATATCGTCTGCTGAGCGGTCAGCTTCTCTTGCTCCCTGGGAAATCTTATCCTTTGCCCAGCGAAACACTCGAAGATCGAAACCAGTCCCGAGGATGACTCCGTCAGCGACCCTTCCTGCGAGTTGCATTGTGCGCGGGCCTTCTGCCGAGATATAAAGCGGAACAGGAACCGTTCCAACCACGAGAGATTCCTCGATATCTTTTCCGTCCAGTGAGCGAAAGTGGAGTGAGCCGCCGTGCAGCAGCTGCCTTATTCTCTTTAGCTCATACTCAAACTTGTCCATCCTGGTTGATTTCATACCAAGCTCGGGTTCATCTCCCGTTCCTACTCCAAGAATTGCGCGACCATTCGAAATGTGATTTAGCGTAACTGCAGCGTTTGCAAGCTGGAGCGGACTCCTGAACAGCATACTGGTGACGCCAGTTCCCAGAGTGATTGTTTTGGTCTTGGTGGCGCAGAGCACCAAGCTCTGAAACGGATCAAGCGTATTCCATTGACTTTCACCGAAAAATAATCCATCATACCCGTACTCATCGGTTAACTGTGCTCGCTTTACGATTTGGACAGCTTCGTGTGCGGCGCCGTGAAGAACGAATTTAACAGCTGGCAAAAATCCTATCCTTGCGCTCCTCTAACCAGACCGCCGCCTGAAAGAAACGTACCTATCACGTTGCCGTCTGTTACCGGTACTAGGATATTAGATGGGCGTTCTGCATCATGGTAGACCGTAATTCTGGAGGCACTCTGGCTTCGCAGATGAAGACTGGCTAGGCTTTCGTGTGTGTTCTGCGGCTGATCATCAACGGAACTTATTTTCAATCCAATTCTGTGGTTTTCCTTGAAGAGGTTGGCTGTGGGAAGGATTTCGATATTGAATTCGTAAATCTCGTTGGGCTTCAAAGGTACTGACCTGTTGTGAGGATGGAACGGACGCCATGGCTTGGAGCGCTTTTGATCTATTTCTCTATGCGAGCCTCTGAGCCAACCTCTTGTTAGAATGGTCTCGCGACCATCAGGATCTACGTCTCTGAAGCTAGCAAACCATAGAACCTCATCAGCCGTGGTCGAAGCGTAAACGTTCAGAACAAGTGGGCCTATGACTTCAGTCTTCTCTACGAGCGGGGGAGTATAGTAAGTGAGGAATCCACGCCCCCATGGCGAATCCTCATATGTGTCGAACATTTCATTCGGCCAGAACTCGCGCTCTGACAACAACTTGTCTTCGTGCAGGTAAAATGGCGTCCACATCGTTTCAGGCAGAGGCCATTGACTAGCCTTCTTCCATCTGCCCTCACCCATTACGTACAACTTTACTGGCGGTTCATCCATGATACCTGTATTCACGCCCTTGAGCCAATAATCAAACCACCGAAGCGACTCGTACTGTAGCTGGTAAAGCGGTCTATCAACATCGGTTGGAGGGCCGACCATCATCTTCTTGGGTGATTTTATATTCTCCCAGTCTCGAAAAGCCGATGCCAGGTGGATCGCATACATCCCCCAATCAGCACCCGTATAGCAAGGAATCTTGATGTTTTCGTACTTCACCCTCCTTTCTTCCCAAAACTCGTCATCCAACCTGTGAAGAATCATATCTATTGTAAGCGCATTTTCGCTATTGTCGGAATTCTTCAGCATGTCAACCAGTCTCGGAGTACCTGCGATCTGTTCGTCTTTGAGCGCCGTTGCGACAGCCTTTGTGAAACCTTCCTCACCTAGCTGCGCGAGAGCGGCACTTTTCATCCTCACCTTAAAGAATTGCCTGCTGTAGTTGGTTACAAAGAGCGAGAGGATCCCGCCATGGTAGTGAACATCCCTGTAATAGTCGGAAGCGCCCCATGGAGCAAAAAGGCACTTCAGATGAGGCGGATTGGTTCCAGCGACAAATTTCTGTATTGTAGCAAAGTAAGACACGCCGAACATACCAACGTTGCCGTCGCACCAAGATTGCTTTGCGATCCATTCTATTACGTCATGAACGTCCTCTACTTCCCTCTTGCTGTTATACTCGTAGATCCCTTCAGAATCGCCGGTGCCTCTCAAATTGCAAATAATGTGCGCGTAACCCCTCCTGACATAAAAAGTCGGGTCGCCTGATTCGAGCGATGCATTGGGCCTTTCTATACCAGGAGCCCACATGCCAGCTGACGAGGATAATGCCTTAGATTTGATGGGGGGCGATTGATCAGACTGGTATGGATGGATTCCAAGTATGGCTGGAAATTTTTTTCCTTGTTCATCAGCAGGGCGAAAAATATTTGCATTTAGAACCGTTCCGTCTCTTGTGGGAATCTTGACACCATTCTCAGTTAGGACGCTGTGTTTTCGTTCAGAGGTCTTCCAGTTCTGGCTGAACATAGTTGGCGGTAGAGCGCATGTTTACATTATAAGACTTTTTGAACTAAACGGGAGCTTCCCCCGTTTTTTTGAAACCGGATTTTTAATTCATTATGGTAATTCACAGGTTATCGGTCAAGTGAGTTTCATATCTGAATCAAAATGCGGGAGATTTGAACAAAAATACTCATAGCATTAAGCATACAACACAGGGCCGAGTCTACGCGCATTAAAAAAAGAAAGAAAAGGGAGAGAAGTCACGGCGTGGGCGAGGTGAGAGAATTCTCAAGATTATCCTCACATTTCGAATTTTAGGGAAATTTTCTTTGGGATATCTAAACTTGGCGTCTGGTATTGCAGAATCTTCGATTACATGGCTTCGTCTCGCATAACTTGTCTAGCATTTTGCTCATTCCAGACTCTAGCATCAAAAGTTTCCCCTGATACTTCACCGGGTTTGAGCGAGCCTAGATAGATGGCAAGATTACTTGCAGATTCGGGTTGTTTTCGTTCACCCAATTCCTTCGAGTTTGCATCCCATTCATCGGGCGATAGAAAGTCAAGCAGCTTGGTCTTCACAGGTCCCGGGTTTAGCGCATTGATGTTGACGCCAGTTCCTCTCAGACGCACGGATACGACATGAGTGAGACCTTCTATCGCAAACTTGGAAACAGAATAGACAATACTCATGACATAAGTCCTCGGCCGTTTCAGACCTGCACCCGAAGTCATGTTGATTATATTGCCAGTGTGCTTGTTTAGCATATGAGGGAGTACTGTCTTCGTAAACAAAAAATATCCTTTAACGTTCGTATTAATGACCTTGTCCCATTCTGCTTCGCTCATCTCATGAAGGTCTTTTGTCGAGCCAGAAACACCAGCGTTATTGACTAGTATGTCTATCTTGCCAAATTGGCCCAAGGCAGTTTGAACCACCCTTTCTACGTCTTTGATATTTGAGACATCACCCTGGATAGGGAGAACTTCACCGCCTTGCGATTGGATTGCCTTTGCAGTGATATCTAATTCCGACCTGGTTCTAGAAGTTATGACGACCTTCGCTCCTTCACGAGCATATGCTGTCGCAATAGCTGCGCCGATTCCTCTTGCGCCGCCTGTGACAATTGCTACTTTTCCAGCTAGATTCAAATTTGTACGAGTCGGTTGCGACTCCTGTGCGTATATATTGGTTTCGAGATTTAGGGAATTCTACATAACCGCGCAATCGTACCTAGCAATGTTTGTCATAACAATGACCACAATTTGTTTCACATTTTAGATCCGCAAAACTCTTGCGGAGGTGTACAAGCGCACAAGAAATTTCTATTCAGTCTGCGAGCAGATCAATGGGATGGACTACTTTGAAGTTTGTTCCGTCGGAAAGCTGCGTTGCGCAGACACTGCTTTCAGTGGCGATCAACTCAATCGTTCTGTCTTGATTAAAGAGATCGAAAAGAGGTTTTCCTACCGACATTGAGAGGTCAAAGCCTAGCGGCCCCTTCTTGAGACCAAACGTGCCAGCCATGCCGCAGCACGTTCCAGTCTCGATAATCTTTACTTTGTATCCTGACCCCTCAAGAAGCTGAACAGCGTACTTGCTTGAGCTGAGCGATCGTTCATGGCATGGAATGTGGAGACCTATCACTCTTCCTTTTCCACGAGACTTGTCGCCTTTGGAGTATCTGGCTAGATATTCGAAAAACTCGAAGGAATGCTTTGAAACCTCAGTTGATTCTGATGAGCCATCCAGAAGCTTGGGATAAGACTGCCGAAGGCAATATATCGCAGTCGGCTCCATAGAAACTATGTCATATCCTCTCGTGACGTAATCCCTGAGTATCGGTACGTTGTGCTCTGCTATCTTTCGAGCTTTTCGAAGCTCCCCATAGGAGATATAGGGCATTCCACTTGGTTTTAGTCCCCTTGGAATTTCCACCTGGATTTTTGCATCTTGCAATAGATGCAATGCCTTCAGTCCCTTCTCTGGTTC
>JBOGRL010000415.1:0-1983 GCA_050749505.1 Nitrososphaerales archaeon | reverse complement strand
GTCGAAGGATAAAGCAGAAGGGAAAATCCTACCGCGGAATCTTGCGCGCGTTGCAATCGGCGGCGCTCATGGAGGGATCACGATTTTTCGCCCTAATTGCAAGAGAGAGTCGCAAAGCCAGACGAGTACGTCGAGCGTTGGGTCATAGTCTAAAGGAGCACGCCAGGCGGCAAAAAAAGCGAGACCCTGCTTCTCCTAGATGTATTCCAGTAGATAGAACAAGATGAATTCCAAGCACTAATTTCTTGTAGTTATGATTCGTTCAAAATATCTATAGTTCTATGTCATCAAATCAAAAACGAAAGGAAAGCGCAATGACAAAAATCAACTTCTCGCAATGGCAGCTATCATGACTTTGCTTTTGGCGTTCCTGTACTCTTCACTCCACGTGCAGCAAACCCCCTCTGTTTCATGTATCCAGAAATGCTCGAGAACCGTGGTTGAGTACACGCCATCATCCTCCATTGCAGGTTCGCAAATCGCATATTAAATTGTCAACAGTAGATATTTGGGAACTGCAGCCAACGATTTCATCGCCGTCACCAAAACTAACTATGCAGGCACAGCGGCTGGTGGAGCAGCGTCCGTGGACATGACAGTTTGGTCAAGTTATTCGGCAAGCATCTCCTTCTCTCCCTCAAGTATTCTCTCTCTCGCTCGGCTGGCTCCATCCAAGATCAGCCGGACATCAGGGTTTCATCTTCAACGGAGGAAGTACCGAAATCCCGTAAAGCGAACCGGTAAGCTAGCTTTCACGGAGCCACCAGAAAATTCTGAATCTTGCTTAAAATTGGATTCTTGAATCTGCCGGTTGAAAGTTTCCAGAGCAGATTCAAACGAAACAGTTTCCTTCGCTGTCTTTTCTCTTGAAGTATGCGCTTATGTTGCCCGGGGCTTCTGCTATCATCTTAAGGTAACCTATTTTTTGACTGAAAGTAGCTTCAGCAGGGAAACGAGATCCTCTTTAGTGTCGGCTATGGATTCTTTTTCACCAATCCTCAGATTGAGCGATGCTCTGATTCTCTTAACTATTGACACCTCAATGACTGGCCCAATGTAGTTTCCGAAGGATTCATTTAGAGCTTGGACGAACTTTTCGGGGAATTTCGGAATTTTTTCCATAGCGAGGTCGTAATCCCGCGCAAGCACCCAGAAAAATACAGTGTCGATTCCTGCACCAAAGGATCTTAACTCTTCTTGAATGCATTTGAGGACAGTTGCGTCGACATTCCTGCTGTCTAATTTGGAACCGGAAGAGATTATTTTAACCATGGCCTTTCCTCAGTCTGTAGTTACGTCCCTCCTTTCCATCTGTATTTATTTGTGGTTTTAACTATTCCTATGCCCCCTATTAGCAATTTGCCTACATTAATCTCATGGATAGAAATTTGCAACAAAGATGCCCAGGGCCTAGAAGCCGTTCATATTTCCGAACTTTACAATTGACCTCTCGCTCCCTTCCGGAAGCGGCATGAGTATGGTCCGAGGCAACAGACTACGTGTGATTCATTAGCCAGGTGAAATAGAATTGAATTTTTGAGATAACGCTTCGAACATCATCTGATCTAAAAACTCTGCACGCAACGTATTTCGAGATGATTTATACATGATGTCGCTTACTTTGATAGAAGCTGTGGACGCTCATTTGTCAACGGGATCTCGGGGAATGATGCGATAACTAGTTGTTTACTCTTGTTCGCCGTGAGCAATAATCCCGATGTAAGATGCGCCGAGGTAGGTGATAAGAGAGCCTCGGGCGGGATTCGAACCCGCGACCTCGACCTATTTGTTTCTCTTACCAAGGTCGCGCTAAAGCCATCTGCTTTGTAACGCCAGATTCTAGCTAGGCTGAGCTACCGAGGCGCATTAGGAACGCGCGAAAAAACTCGGGTCAAATGCATTTAAAATGTTTCTAGGGTAAAAAAATCATCAATGTTCTGATTTTTTCCTTTTTGTGACCGAGGGAAAGCAAGACCAGTCACC
>JBOGRL010000414.1:0-7044 GCA_050749505.1 Nitrososphaerales archaeon | reverse complement strand
ATTGAGACGCCCTACAAAGCGTACTTGAGGAAGATGCCTCCAGTGGAAGAGAAATTCATCGTGGATGACAAATCAGGGGAGATATATCATGCCGAAAAGAAGTAGAACGAGCAAAAGGTATACTGATTCCGGGAAACTACACGTGATTTTCAACTTCATAATGTTCTTATTATACATAAATTTAGCACAGAGTTGCGATAAAGTATGCGAAGCTCACTTATGGCCAGTTTGACTGTCATCATCCTTCTTGGTCTCGCACCCGTTGTGTATCATGTGGACGCTTACCCAGCTACTGCCTCGTTCCTCTACTACGTCTATTCTGGAGACTTTTCATCGTGCCACAATCTCAGGAGCTACACGCAGGGAACACTCGTAAACGCGGCCGGCCCAAATTCCCCGCCGAATTACACGGTAAGTGAGAGTGTAGGCAGCGACGGCGCGATCTCGATCTCGTACTCCGAGCCCTCCGGAGATTACGAGGATGCAGGATTCCTTTACTTTATCGGAACTCTTGGAAGCATTTCCGCGATCACTATCAGCAGTACAAACCCCGTAGGGGTAAATCTGTGGTTTGACTCTAACGGTGACGGAGAGTTCCTTTCATGGACAGGGAACTGCAACACTGGGATCGGCCCCGACGCAAAGGGGCTCGGCAACGGCCTCAATTCGATCACGACATCCACATCATTCTTTGTTGAAGAGACAAATCAGACAAACTGTGGCAACAACTACGACTTTACGCTTGCTCAACTCCAGGGCGGAGCATGTTCAAACATCAACTCGAACACTGAAGTAGCCCTCTGGATGGGCATAGGGAGTTTCAGTTCGGGCCACCCAGCCAGCGGATCTACGACGGTTAAATCAATCAACGGCATTTCTCCCATCCCGCAGAGTTCGGGAGTGCCTGAATTCCCTCTGGGTCTGCTAGCTCTGGCGGGAATCGGCTTCCCAATTCTGGTGCTTCTAAGGGCACGGTTCGCCTCGAGGGCACCCTTCCACGCTCAATGATGCGAAACCTGGGCCCAGATGGGTTTACGAGCTGCGAAAATTGGAGGACTCTGCGAGAGCAACGACTCTTCTTTTGCAAAGCAGATGGATTGCAAGGAAGGAAACCGGAAATGGTTCGTCTCCCCCATCCTATTTAGATTAAAAGTTGCTTTTCACACGAAAAAAAATCCGTAGGCCAGATTGGATCGAGGAAAAGAGCTGCGTCCGAGTGACTCCCAGTAATTGAAAGAATATCAAAAAAAGAGAATTCCCAAAAAATTGACAAGGCAGAACTGAAAAGAATCTAAGTAAACAATTCGATTCTTGCCGTCTGAAGTCATGAAAGGTAGTAGTTGTCCAAGCCTCAAGAGTAGTTCGAAACTTAAAAAATCCTTTTCTTTTCTTGGACTGTGCCACCAACGGAGAATCGAGCTCGCGGAGACTTTAGTAAGCGGCAATCCATCGCATTGCAAAGTTGATAAAATAGTGGACAAGTACAAAGGCAATCCTGCCAAGTTCTACTTGATTGTAATTTCAGGCATAGTTCTATACGTGGCGCTCGACGCACTAGTTCAGAGCCTTCCCCCACATTATAGCCCCATAAGTCAAGCAGAAAGCGATCTCGCCGTTGGCGAGTTCGGGTTTATCATGACGATAAACTTCCTCCTCCGCGGGTTGCTAACGCTGACATTCATTTTTGCCTTCCTCCGAACCTTGGATATTCACGGCGTCAACAGATCGCAGTTCCGAGCTGGCACTTATCTGTTGGGCGTGTGGGGAGCAGGAGCACTGACACTCGCAGTATTCCCAACAGATGTTCCGGAAGCACCTTTATCGGCGCACGGCGAGATCCACCTAGTCGTTGCACTGATTGCCTTCATCGGTGGCGCATTCGGAACTCTAGCTATCTCGCGGAAAATAGGGCAAATTCCTGTGCTCTCGGGTTTGAAACGTATCGCGATAGCGCTGTCATTGCTTGCAGTGATCTTGTGCGTTATCGAGGTTGGACTTCCTCTTTTCGCCCCGCACTTGAGTTCGCGCATAGGCGGGCTGGCTGAACGATTGTTCCTTGGTTCTGTTCTTGCCTGGATGGGATTTGTCTCTGCCTTCTTTATCAGAAACATTCGCCTGATGAAGGCGATGCCCAATCAAGCGTAAGCCTGGTTTGTCGACCTTCAGTACTTATTGCTAGTTTGGCAAATGTCAAGATTTCTTTTTCATGCCTGGGAATGAATTGCAAGTTGTGGATTGTTTCGATACACCTATAGCTGTCTCACAAAGTTCTTCCGCGCCACACATTACCAACCAGTTAGGCTAGTCCCAAAACCAGAAGAAGTCAGGCCTAAAATGGAAGACAAAGTTAAATTCATGTTTTTGTGAGAATAATTGAATCTTGCCAAAGGACTGCCAGCATCCCATCTTCAGCCTCATGCGCAGCGGGCCCGACGTATCGGCCTATTGCGCAAAATGCTGGAAATTGATGTTCAAGTCGAAGGAAGTAATGGCATGGAAGTATTCATTGGCGACTGCCTTTAAGAGCGAACCCGACGGCTGCGGGGGCAAATTGGTAAAGCTTTACCGGACGGATAGGTTTGTCACCGCCAGATGTATGGCCTGCGACTACCATGTTAGGAGGAGCGAATTCAAAGTCGAACGCCATTCGATAATACAACCCAGGATCCCTGCAGTAAAGGCGGTCTGGAAGATTTCGCCGTCAGTATGAAGTAGTAGAGGATTCATCTCTGTCTGGTTAACAGAGTATTTTTCGCATAGTCTGGTCTGAACGATTTTGTGCGACTACCTATAGGTGCGATAACACTAGTTATGCCTGTGAAGTGGACAGGCAAAAGCCAGTTAGCATCACTCTCTATCCTAGCAATCATTCTGGGAGGGACTATGCTCCCCCTGCTATCCGCAAGCACAGAGCCTGACTCGTCCACTCTTCAGGTTAAAGTCCAATCCGGGCAATATATCCAGGTAAGCACGCCGAAGGGCTCAAACATCAATCTCGTTTCGGTCTCTGGAGGGCAGTATAGGCTCAGCAGCTCGACTATCGGAAATCTGAATGCGTTCCAGTTTACTCCAACCAATTCTTCAATTTACACGCTCGTGTTGAACGTTACCTCTAATGCGACGAGCTACGCATTCGTCTCAAAACAATCAGCAGCAGCTGCAATTGATACAACTCTGGAAAACATCACCAATTATGGAATGCTTCATTTGACGATACAGGTCAACTCCACTTCCTCAACACTCGCGGAGAGTGGTTGGAGTCCATTGTTTGGAATGACCGGGCTCAAATTGCAGGCGGGTTCATTTTCATTCAATGAAGCGCTCGAGGTCTTGTTTGCTGTCGGCGTGCTGGTAACGGGTCTGGGGATTTTATTCCGTTCGAGAGTCTCCTATCTTGGGATCGTGTTTCTTTTCTTTGTGGGGGTTGTAGTCTTGGGACTGTTGATGATGTTCGGTGTCATAATTCTGTATCTCTTCAGTTTCGCACTCGTCAATCTGGCGTGGAAGATCCGAACTTGGAAGATGCGATAGAAAATGTCAGTAATGGATTCTGAAGAAAAGGGAGATAGGTGGTGGAAGCACTACAAATTTCTCCGCTGGATATACCATCCGCTCCTCGTCGTTAGCGATGCAGACTATGCGAAGTGGCAGGAAGCCAGAAGGAATTCTAATCCTTCAAAACGCTTTGCGCGGCAGCAACTTCAAGAGGCAGAAGCAACGATAGCCCCGTTCAGCTCAATCACAAGAGATTTTGTCAGTTCCCGCGAAATAATGGATGAAATACTATCTTCAGTGCATTACTGGATTTTCAGGGACGAAGATTTCAGGCGCATCTGCCCTGCTCCGCCGCCCAAGGTTTTCATCATCAAGGGTTCCAGCGGGATGGGAAAAACTTCGCTCGTTCACGCTCTTATGGTCGAGGCATATTCTCAGGGCAAGGAAAGAAATATCGCTGTCTATGCGAGCACAATTTCTCCTCACAACGTATACGAAAAATGGTTAGGCGAATCTGAAAAGAGGCTTGCACGAGCATTTGATCAGGCTTTTGGGAGACCGACGATTCTGTTCATCGACGAAGCGCACAGTTTCACCCAGCATCAGGGTGACGCGAAATCAGGCGATAGCGGAATGCAGGCATACATGAGCGTCCAGACGACCATGCTCCAAAAAGTAAACGAGCTCGCAAACCAAGACCAGCGGTGTATATTGATTCTTGCCTCAAACGAGTTCGGGTCCATGCTCGAGGCGGTGAGGCGAAGAGGGAGCTCGGGAACAATAGACCTCGACGCCGAAATAGACAGGACTCTGCTGCTCCAAATTGCCGAAAAGAACATCGAAAAGTACAACCTCAAGTACTTGGACGCCAATGAAATTCTCAAAACGATAGAAGGCAAGGTTAGGGCACTAGGACATACAACAGTGACCCCGGCAGATGTTTCTAACGCCTTCCAAATTGTAATAGAAAAGAAAACAAAAAAAGTTCGATCCTCCTACGTGCGCAGGCTATCCAGCGCCCTCGCGAAGGACCATCAACCAATCAAGATAACGATCGAAGATTTTCTTGATATCAGGCAACTGAAGGAATACAATGAGGACAGGAGAACGGACGATATGCGCCACATTGTGACCCGCATACGGCCCAAGATCAACCTGGATCAGGTCGGCGGTCTCTCTGGAATCAAAGAGCAGCTCCTCAAGGATATCGAAATTTCTCTTGACTCAGAACAGGCGCGCCGGATCGGAGCGCGCCCGATTCACGGAGTTTTGTTGCACGGACGCCCGGGTTGTGGGAAAACCTGGCTTGCGCAAGCGATAGCGGGTTAGCTTCAGGCGACCTTATACGTGATCAGGGGCTCGCAGATCGTAAAGCCCTACCACGGCCAAACTGAGAAGATAATTACGGACATTTTCGATGAAGCAAGAAAATACGCTCCCTCCATCATAATCATCGACGAGGTCGACTCGCTCACTTTGAAGCGCGATATGGGCGGGAATCTTGGCGCCGTCACGGCACTACTCTCGGAGATGGGAGGCGTAAAGCCACTTGAAGGGGTTGTCGTCATAGCAACGACCAATAAGATTCACCTGGTCGACGAAGCCTTCCTCCGAGCAGGGAGGTTTGACCGCGTAATTGAAATCCCGCCACCCAGAAATGATCGAGAGAGAATCGAGATTGTCAGGGTTCATCTCGATAGGTGTCACAGTTTTCTTGATAAATCTGTCACTTCGGAAGGCATCATAGAGCTCTTTGGAAAGCGAACGTTTACCCCTTCAAAGATTGAAAGGTTGATCTCCGACGCTATCGAGCTCCGGGTGAAAGAGCTCAATGCCGTATACAAGCTGTCCCAGATCTCTGACAAGAGCGACAAGGCAAAAATTGAGAAGATCAGGCACATTTACGAAGACGATCTAATCAGGCTAAAAGCAAATCTCGGATTTTCCGCGCAGCCGAACATCAAACTCGAAGAATTCCCGCCCGAGATCAGAAATCTGACCCCTGAGACATACAAGCTCACGCTGACCCATTTCAAGGCCGCCATGGAGCTATCAAAGGATGAAAGTATTGAAGAGATACAGCGGATCACGCAAGCTTTGCGGGGATCAAAGCCAGAGCCTACTATCGGCAAGGTTTACGGGCTGGCTGCGCTCTCAAATCCAACCGATGGCAGTGCAATCGCCTCTGAAGGTGCTATAGCAGTTATCGAATGCGTTTGTAATCCGTACGGAAGACGAGGAAAAGCGCACGTGATAGGAAGCGAGGTCGCAAACTCCGTCAGGGCCAGCGCCGAACATGCCAGAGTGTTTCTAAATGAGCAATGCGACTGGGTGATAAGGAATTACGAATTTTTCTTGGACTTTATCACTTTTGCAAAGGGGCTGGACTCCCAGGTCATCCAGGGACCTAGTGCGGGTGCTGCGATTACACTTGCGCAGTTTAGCGTCGCGGCTCGAGAGAGGGTGTTGCCCAATGTCGTCGTAACCGGAGGAGTTACTCCGAAGGGAGAACTCGTGCAGGTTGGGGGTCTTGATTTCAAAGGGATGGGAAAGTTTGTCGCCGCGCTAAATACCGAGGGCGTGGACACGATTCTAATCCAAGAGTCCAACTTCACTCAGCTAGAGGACGAAGACAAGAGATTTTTTGAAAAGCAAGGTCTGAGAATCATAGCTGCCAAGGACTTTTGGGACGTGGCCACAGCGGCGCTCGAGACTCATCCGTCCGGAGCCGAGGCTAGAGCGAAACTCCTCGACAGCCCGGCAAACACGCAGAAAAGAATGACAACATAATCAAACTTCATATTCTGACCGCTTGTCGATAAGGAAACCGGACGAAAATGCTCATCGACGCGCACGCCCATCTAAACGAACCGCTCTTGGCAGGCTTTGTCAATTCCTTAGAAAAAATAGGTGGGAATATTTCTGTGTATTCAAATTCTGTTGATCTTGCGACATCTGTTTGGAATATCCAGGCCTCCAACAGACTAGAAGCAGTCGTCCCGTTTGTGGGAATTCATCCCGAAATATTCTCTCGCTCTACCAATGCGAAACTAAGCAGGGAGTCGCTCGATCAAATGGTGGAAAAGGTGGGGGAATTGTTTTATTCTGCGAGCGGAATTGGCGAGATAGGACTAGACCCTAATTACGGCCGAGCTGACGAACAAGCATACCTTTTGACCAGGCTGTTGGATTACGCGGAGGATTCGAGATTACCCATTTCGTTTCATTGCAGGAACACTTTCGAGAAAATTCTTGATACGCTCTCTTCGCACACCATTCACGGCAACTTGTTGTTCCACTGGTTTGCAGGATCAGAATCCGATCTGAAAAGACTTCATGACAACGGAATTTACACCTCGTTTGGTCCGTCGATTCTCTTCTCGAAACGGATGGCTCGTCTTGTGGAAACAAGTGATGCTGAGTACATCTTGGCAGAAACTGACTCGCCTACAATTTTCAGATCGATCATCGATCACCCAACTACCCCCTTCATCGTCTCAAGCGTAATATTCAAGATGAGTTTGATTCGGAAGGTTAGCTTTGAGAAGA
>JBOGRL010000413.1:0-4525 GCA_050749505.1 Nitrososphaerales archaeon | reverse complement strand
GGGCAGGACGTATTACAGATGTGGGAATTGTTGCTGATACAAGCGTCCACGATATTGATACTGCGAGGTGGCTGTTTGATGAGGAACCCAAGGTCGTGTTCGCTCGGCTCGGAAACGTAATGTCGGAAACGCGGGAGGATTTTGCCGCAATTACGTTGGGTTTTAACGACAAGAAAACTGCGTTCATAGTTTCAAACTGGGTCACCCCGAAGCGGCAGAGACAACTGACAGTTGTCTGTACGCAGGGAGTGATCACGCTTGACTTTGTCTCGCAGGAAACTAGGTTTGACGACGCCAAGGGGACCACAATACCCCGCCGTGACTTCAAAGAACCGCTCATGGCGGAAATGAACGCGTTCCTCGATGCTCTGAAAAACGGCCGACCGCCGTTGATAAGGCCAAAAGACGGCTTGCACAATACGATAATTGCGGAAGCGGCACTTGCAAGCAACTCTTCGGGAACGCCGATTTACTTGAACCTCTGAAATTGTTTTGAGCAGAGTCGATACTGAAAGTATATATTCGGGAGTAAACCCTAATTAGAAGCTTGGCTTCGCGAATGTCCTTCCGCACCGAGAATTACGAATCTGGTCAGCTTACGGATGAGCTGGAAGCGCAGGAGCTGCCCAGCGAAAATGATCTCGTTGTGCTGAAGGCTTTCGATGATAGCTTGGGCGCGCAGGATCTGTCTTTCCAAGGGATAAAGCGAAAACTGGGCTTGCATCAAGAGACATTGTCTCGAGCGCTGCATCGATTGCAGCGTGATGGATACGTCGAGAGGCTTTCTCACGCCTACAGAATAAGCTCCAAAGGATTGAGCACTATTTCCCAGATGAGACCACTGACGAGATCAGAAATCGAATCACATGCCGAACCTTATTCGGTTCTGTTACTGCGCGCCGTGTTGCCTCCTGATTTGAATGTGCGCGAACTCATCGACTCGTTGAGCTACAAATGGTTCGGAAATATGCGATGGCTGGGCTCAACGCAGTCTCCCGACTCGGCGACGCTGACATGGATGACGAGCGACAGCGGCCTCAAGATATCCGTAAAGATAAAGGAGGATACGCTGACAATAGAGACGTACCCCACAGGCCCAAATTCAATATCGGAAGCTACCAGATCAGCATTCGAGCTTTTCGACCACGTATCACGAGCATTGAAGGGTTCTGCCAGGTCGAGCAGCACCTCGAATTTTCCAAAAGCTGCCTGAAGATTCTCCCCTGTGACTTGCTGGTCTGTCAGTTAGTCAATAACTAGAGTCTGCTTTCTATATTCTATCCTGTCAGGAGATTGTGAAAACAAGAAAATGACGACTATAGTGGGAATAAATTGCAAAGACGGTGTCGTTCTGTCTGCAGACAAGAGAGCAAGCAAGGGATTCTTCATCGGATCCAAAGAGACGCAAAAGATACTCCCGATTGACGAGACGATAGCAGTCGCAATCGCGGGCCAAGTTTCCGACGCTGAATACTTGGTTAATGCAGTCAGAGCAGAAAGGAAACTCGTCTCGCTACAAAGAGGGTTTCCTCTTTCGGTCAGGGAGACTTCGAAGATGATCGCAAACATTGCATATAACGGCATGAAAAACTATCAGCCTTACTTTGCGGAGTTTATTGTCGCAGGGGTTGACACAACGGGTTCGCACGTCTTCATTTCGGATATGAGCGGCGCAGTGTCCCCGGAGGAATTCGTTTCGACTGGCTCTGGCAGCCCGATTGCTTACGGAGTGCTGGAACACAGCTACCGCAAAGATCTCAGTCTAGATGAAGGAAAGAACGTCGCGTCTTCAGCGGTGAGAGCTGCGATGGAAAGAGACCCTGGTTCAGGAAATGGGATCGATGTGCTTGCCATTTCTGCACTCATCGCGCCTAGGATCAGCGCGAACTAGAGGAGCTGAAGAAGAAAAATGGAAGCGCAGCAACAACAACAGTACGGTGGTAGGATGCCCTACTTTTACGGACCTGAAGGTTCCTTAGTCCAAGTTGACTTTGCACTCGAGGCTGTAAACCGTGGCTCTACTACTCTGGGAATCAAGACAAGCGAGGTCGCGATACTCGCAAGCCAGCTGAAGCCCACCAGACCGCTAATTGACCCATCCGAGAAAGTCTTCCTGATTGATGATCATATAGGCGCAACCGGTGCAGGGTACATTGGCGACGTCCTGAAGCTGATACAGGAACTCAGAGTAGAGGCTCAAAAGCACTCCCTCACTTTCGGCTCACCCATCGACATCAAGACAGCTGCTGAGAGCCTGAGCTCATACCTTCATCAGTACACCATCTACGCCGTGAGACCTCTGGGCGCTTCAATCATCATGGCAGGAAAAGACCCGACGGGTGTCCAGCTCTACCAGGTCGATCCGAGCGGGACATTCTTCAAGGGATCTGCATTCGCCATCGGAAACAAATCGGAGCAGGCAATTGAGTTCATCCAGAGAAAGTACATTCCGGGAATGTCGAAGGAACAGCTTTTGACGCTCGCGAGCGACGCAATCAGGACGGCTACCAACGAGGATGCGCCAATTGAAATAGGCGTCGTAAACGGAAGCGACTCCAAGTTTCATAAGGTGCCGCTGAAAGTAAACTGAAAGTCAGCATCAAAGATGTTCACGGAGTTGGCCATAAAGTGGCCAATTTCCTTGATTCGATGAACTCCCTCTTTTCTTTCCGCGATGGGAATGCTTTTTTCTTCGAACGCCAGAGGCTATTTCAGGAGTCAAACATGCCGCGCGCGAAGAACGTGGAAGAATTACGGCAAGCACTTTTGTTTAACAATACGCTTGACGTGTGGATGGCTTTATGCACGGAGAGGGGGAAGGAGTGGAAGAATTCCGAGGAGTATGGCCGCTTCCTGGATCATCTCTCAAAATCCGGCGTGAGACTGGATGTTTCTGTCGTGTGTCCTCCAATCAAGGGTTTCTCTGAAAAGCCACCGAAAGCCTTCAACATCAGGCTGGACGACCCCACGATCATGAAAATAAGGCAATTCTAGTGTTCAAGAAAAGCAAAGGAGGAGAATCTCACGCGCTTCCCCAACAAATTAAATACCTTTAATTCCGTGAATTTTCTTACACGGAGCGCCCTTTTTCCCCTTGAAAAGAAAACTACTAGATATCTTGGCTTGCCCGATTGACAAGCACTACCCACTCGAGCTTTTTGAGCTAAATTCAGAGGGCGATCTGGTCGTTGATGGCGCCTTGTTTTGCACGGAATGTAACAGATACTT
Source organism: Nitrososphaerales archaeon (assembly GCA_050749505.1). Taxonomy (GTDB): domain Archaea; phylum Thermoproteota; class Nitrososphaeria; order Nitrososphaerales; family CADDZS01; genus DATLTL01. The sequence goes on along the minus strand of JBOGRL010000413.1, from coordinate 1,297 downwards.
TCCAATCATCGACGAAATACCGGTAATGCTGCCCGACGACCTGCGAAACAAGAATGAAGATATTGGATTTCTTGCGAAGCACAGGGAAAAGCTTCCCGAAAAGATCGTGAAACAGGGAAGACCCAACCACCTAGATTAGAGCATTCTTTTTTTCTCAAGGTGGAATGATTTGGGAATGAAATTGAAAAAATCAACTGATAGAAGTGCAAAGTCAAACGCTCATCGTTCTTCAAGCAAGAAGAACAAGCAGCAACAGCAAATTCCTAACCTTATCTCGGCCGCCGCCACGCTAGGAAAAAACGTCAAGGTATGGAATTTTGCCTACGTCGGACCAAATACTGTTGTGGGAGACAATACCAAGATCGGTTCGCTGGCGCACGTCGACTATGACGTCCAAATCGGAAAGAATTGCAAGATTGAAGGACTAGCTTTCATCGCTCCGCTTTCAAGGATCGGCAACGACGTGTTCGTCGGACCCTCAGCCGTCCTCACAAATGACCCTTACCCGCTATCAGACAAGATGATTGGTGTAAGAGTAGAGGATGGGGCCATAATCTGTGCCGGCGCTATCATAAAGGCCGGAGTAACGATCGGAAAGAAGAGCGTCGTTGCGATGGGCGCGGTCGTTACGAAGGACGTTCCGCCCGACACTGTGGTCGCGGGGATTCCTGCAAGACAAGCTTATTCTAGAGAAGTGTACGAAAAGAAAAGAATCGAGTGGAACAAAAGTTCGCTGGTAGTATCATGTTAGGAACTGGATGATTTCTCCTTTGCTGGCAATAGCTGCCGCCTCACCATCGCGTTGCGCAGCGCGACGAAAAGCGCTAGCCAGATCACCACGAGCATGGTAGCAAGCACTCCCTTGAGTATGCTGTCCAGAAACGAGTGGAAAATCATTATCGGCACAATATATCTGAAAACGATGATAGTTCCGATCAGAACCAAAAGCCAGATCGCCGCAAAAATTACGGCGAGCATTTGGACGGGGTCTCTCCTTTTATCAGTCAAGCGTAAACACCCATGTCATCAGTGCGGTTAATATCGCAAGAAAGGCGGAAAACGCGGTGAGTTTGAGAATGTCCCTCCCGATCTCTTTTTCGCTCTTTGCCTTTGAGGACACCAAAAGTCGCATCAAAGTGACTGGGGCCTTTCTGTCTTCGGAAGCTAACATCGTGTTGTCGGGGAGCATCAGAGTTGGTTGAGACTTGATTTCTCTGTGCTCGACCAGGCGCTTTACGCTTGAGAGAAAGAAAAAAGAGTTCATGATCGCGGGAAGTATTGCAATGACTGCGACGAC
>JBOGRL010000412.1:0-9498 GCA_050749505.1 Nitrososphaerales archaeon | reverse complement strand
GCTCGGGACGAGCAGGGTCAGACAAAGAGACATAAGAAGCGCCACCAGGCACGGCTGGGAGCTCGGAGGTAATGCGGAAGACGAGATCAAAGGAATTTCAGAGAGCATAAGGCAGTACTACTGGACTTTTTACGCAAAAAGCGAAGACGAGAAAAAATACGGGACGTTCGTGTGCCCTGAGGGAAGCGGTGGATGCGGCAGGCTGTATACAAAACTCCAGTCAGATGACTCCGAGTTCTGCCCAGACTGCAGCTCAAAGAAATCCTAGTTGTCTTTCTTTCTTCTTCAAGCTCTCGTAGAGCTGGCTTGAAAAGAGGTCCGCCCAGTGCTTCTTCGTGACGCTGGTGTTCTCAGAAAAGCCGGTGAAGATATGCTGGACCTTGCCGTCCGGGTATTCCAAAAAAACTTGTGGAACCAAATAATCTTCGCAATCATCCCCGTATTTCTTTACCAGCCCGTCTCCGACTTTGGCTTGATCTGGCTTGTCGATGTCCAGCACGCGGAACGGTACCCCTATATCTTGTGACATTTTTTTCGTTTCTTCCAACGACAGCGGAACGCAGTGAGGGCACCACGCAGCTAGAACAATTGAGATCTGGCTGGGTTTCAAGATGTCTTAGATCCGGTCAAGGCTTACTTTTATTCGTTTCATAGCTCGGATTTTTTTTGTTCAGGAAATGGAAGGAACCACCTCCTCGGCAAACAACTTTGCCATTTTGTCCTGGGAGTCCCTTGGAAACCGCAAGAATGCGTAATCTATTCCTTTCTTCTCGTACTCTTTGAGTTTCATCGCAACCTCATCGGCTGTTCCCCAAATTGCCATAGATTCCAAGTATTTCTTGTAATCTTGGAGGCTCATCCCTTCTTTCCGCGCATATTCATCCAGACTGGACTCTCTTGAGATAACGCAGAGACCTGCGATGCTCTTCTTGATCGAGCCATAGTCTCTTCCGACCTGGTCGCAGTGTTTTTGCAGAGCTTGTAATAATCTGTCGCACTTTTCAGGAGTCAAACAATCACTCATGAAGAAATTCGACATGTCCGCGTATTTCGCAACGATTTTCAGCAAGACATTTTCGCCCTTTCCCCCGACGAGCACGGGCGGATGGGGTTTTTGGAGCGGCTTGGGCAAGCTCTCTGCATTCTTCAACCTGTAGTACTTTCCTTCAAAATTGGCCGAGTCTTCAGTCCAGAGTTTCAATATTACTTGGACTGATTCATCCAGCATTCCGAGCCTCGTCTTCGTGTCTGGAAAATTAATTCCAAAATCGACAGCTTCTTTCCTGTACCAACCCGCGCCAATGCCGAAGATCAACCTGCCACCGCTCAGAATGTCAACCGAGGACGCCATCTTTGTGAGCACGCCAGGATGTCTGAGGAGGTTGTTTGAGACAAGAGTCAGTATCCTGACGCGGCTGGTTTTCGCCGCAATGTGCGGAAGCAGCGCCCACGCTTCAAGGCAAACCTCGTTTGGGTCGCGCATAGAGTAAAGATGATCATAAAGCGACACTGAATCGTATCCTAGACTTTCTGCGAGTTGGGATAACTCGATGATCTTCGCACAGTCCAGTCCGCTTCGATCCAGGTTAAACCCTACCTTCATCTCAAAACAGACTCTCTGGTTACTCTAGATGGATCCTGGGGCTAGTAGGAGTACTGGAAAACTTTTCTAAAATGCGCTCATCACTTTCTTTGAAAAATCAAGTTTATCTTTAGCGAGGTACCTGCCTCGGAAATTTACAATCAGGTAATCAATACCCTGTTCGCGAAATTGATCTATCTCTTTAATCATGTCTCTCGGCCTCCCGGGAAGTACAGAGCTCCAAAACGAGGCCTTGGACATCCCCCGTGGCTTGTGCACTAAAATCCTTTTGAGAGCTGCGTCGATGTCTTCTCCGAAGCTCACCGTCGCAAGTTTCGTCTTCAATACACTTCCGTAGGGCCTTCTGACCTGTCTGCAGTGGTCTCTGAGGGCGTCAAGTTCACGCTGTAACTCTTCTCCTCTCGAAGTCAAGTTACATCCGTCCGCGTACTTTGCCACAAGCTTCAGAGTCCTCTTTAACCCATCGCCACCGACGATTATCGGCGGGCGCGGCTTCTGGATGGGCTTTGGCTCGCACACAAGCTCCTCGAAATCATAGTACTCGCCGTGGAAAGTAAATTTCCTGCTTCTCCACGCTCGCTTTATTATCTTGAGCGATTCTTCGAGCATCCCAAACCTGGTCGCTATGTTCGGAAATTCGTACCCATACATCTTCGCCTCTCCTTGAAACCAGCCAGCGCCGATTCCAAGCCAAAACCTTCCCCTGCTGACCTGATCCAGCGTCGCCGTCATCCTGGCAAGCAGGGCGGGATTTCGAAAAACATTGCAGGTGCAGAGCGTTCCAATTTTTATCTTGTTCGTGAGCACAGAGACACCGGCCAGGGCGGTGTACGGCTCAAGTATCGGCTCGGTGATTTTTCCGACCAGTGAAATCTGGACTAGATGATCCATTAGCCAAAATGAATGGTATCCAAGATCTTCGCACTCTGACGCAATTTTTGCAACGCGTTCAAAGATATTATCCGAACCTGCAAACGAGTGCGATGGCTGTTGGTAGCCAAATTTCAATGAGAATTTGTTCTCTCCCTAACCCAAGAGGTTGTTCTGAGAGAAACTCGCCGCATATTGAATTATAAACTCGTCTATATCAAAAGTTTCCAAAAGTGTATAACTGACACTGCATTACGTCGAAATCTTGCACCGGCGAAGAGATGCGTACACGCCGTATAGAATTATCGCACACACTCATTATTAGATTCGGAACAAATCAGTCTAAGTGACGATGCAATGGCTCAGAAAGTGAAAGTCATTGGAAGGACAGTTAATTGCAACAAGTGCAATCAGCTCGCCGATTGCTATTGTGCCTGCGGTACTTTTCTCTGTGTTGTTCACCTTGCGTCCCACAGGTGCATAGTCCAGCTAAAGTCAACTTACAGCAAGGAGATTCTGGAAGCTCTGCGCTGAAATCTCCCTTGACGCAATCGCTTAAATGCGTTCTGAGCAGAACCATTTTTTGCTTTCTTCGAAGCGGTTGATACGTGACTTTTGAGCGAAGGTTCAAGTGTAAATCCATTTTCCGAACATGAACTTTCGCTGAGCGATCTATTTGCCAAGTCGTTCCAAGTCGCAAGAGAAAACTATCTGGGCGTCCTTCCAATTTTCGTAGCTTTTGGGATAGTATCCACGTTAGTATCTTCATCGATCAGTTTCCTAACACCCTCTCCTAATCTCCCCTCAGGCATATCCGGAATTAGCAATGCACAGCTGCTTTCAGAAGTAGGATCCGTCTTCACATACATCGGATACACTCTGGGAAACTATTTTGTCAGCTCGTGCCTCCTCTATTTTGCCGCGGGGATCGGAATATGGAAGATGAACCAAAGGATGTTGAGAAAGCGGATCCCTCAGCAGAATCATGTTCTACCTCCAGCGCTAAACTATGCGAGCCTCGCGATCACAACGGTAATCTCGGTCGCGATCGTCGTTGCGGGTTCTTTACTAATTTTCGTTGGAGCTCTTGTGCTTGCGATTATGCTCTATCTCGTACTTGCTGCGGCGACCATTGAGGGCAAGTCAATCGCTGGTTCCATCGCTAGAAGCAGGCAGCTTGTTTCGAGCAGGTGGCTCAAGACATTCGTGCTCCTGATCGGAGTTGAAATCATAGTTCTGATAATTTCAAACTTTATCGGCGGAATCGCGGGCCTCCCATTTTCTGGAGGAGGTTCCTCCGTGGTTGGTGTTGTAGCGACGAATTTTGTGACCGCGCTTGCGTTCCCGCTAGTATCCGCATCCATGCTCGTGCTCTACTACTCAAACCGCGCCAAGGAAGATTTCATCTTCCAGAAGCCATCATCGCTTTATGGGAACATGCAGCCGGAGCCAATGGGAAACTTTGGGAGAAGGTTTTGCGCGTCGTGTGGGACTCAAGTTACACAAGAAGAGAAATTCTGCCACAACTGCGGTGCGTCTCAATCTGCCTGAATCTTTTTTGAGGTGAAGCGCGCCACACTTATAAACGAAGTTTTGTCCAAAAAATTCGGAATGCCGGGGCCTCTCTAAGGCCGGGGTAGCGATTTGTGGATATTTGCCCGTTTCCTAAAGGGGAAGCGGAAAATCGTCCCGACAGCTCAGCCTGGTTAGAGCACCAGCCTCCGTGATCGCAAACAAGGGCAAAGCTCTCTCTAGTGCGATACAAAGGATGCGCGCGCAAGTTTGAGAGGGTGAGACTCATAATCTTCAGGAATAAGAGATCTGGGGGTCGCGGGATCAAATCCCGTCCCCGGCACCAACTCTGTCCTAAGGAGGCTTCACTCGGAAGACTCTGGAATCCTTGAAGGCAACAGCCTGAACATAAAGAAGTTCCTCGAATGCAGGGAAGCAAGAGGCCTTTACCTTCCAAGAGTCATAAAGTACGGAAACCATTTGATCACCTTCTCAAAAACGCAGTTGGTAGAGATCCTTTACTGTTTCATAAACTGTTGTTTATGAGGCATCAACGAACATCACAATTCAGGGGACTTCCGTATCGTCATTTTGCACAATTTTGTTGTTCCTTTGCCGGCGTCCTGTTGTTCGAAGGTCTCACAACTGTCAAAACGGGATTCATTGGCCTTAGCTATTTAGTATCATCCAGAGTTCAGATAGCTCATACTGAGCTCTATCTCGTAGATCCTCACTCTTAACTCTCGCAACTGGCAATTTGTCAAAATGCTTGTCGTATGACCATATGTCAGCCCCTTTCATTACAGTAGTGCAACCGTCAGAAACGGAACATCGTCAGGATCCACGTCTTTCAAGAGTAGGTTTGCAAGGTCATCAGCTTTAGGATCATAAGGTGGATAAATCATGTCCATGAATGCGGAAAGCGAATCTACAAACTGGTTAAGATCGACGCGAGGATTCTTTTGAGTCCATACTTCAGAGTGGTCGTTAACTCTTCGATTGCATATGACGGAGTGAACAGTTCAAGAGTGAAACTGTTGATTATCTTTTCACTTAATCCATCTGGCTTTAGCAACCAGTGGACTAGTACGTTTGTATCCACTACGTACTTTGTGTTCAACGGGTCTTTCGGAGATTAGGGCTTTCTAATTGTTTTTCATGGCGCAATGAAAGGCCCCGTCTTATCGCTTCTTCGTCCGAGATCCCTTTCTCGGCAAACTGGCGTATGATTGTTTGCGCTTCAATCTGTTTTCGGAATGCTCTTGTAGCTACGCCGCTCCAGTTTATCTCTTGAAATTCACTCATCTCCTTCTTGAGCGATTTCGGAACCGTTATCGTAAAGTGGACCGTCTCTTCTTTATTCATACACAATAATACGTATTAGCACATATTTTATCTTTCTGGCTGATTTCACATTTGCTATATATGGCCGAAACCGAATTTGACAAGCACAGTGGCAGATTTCGAGTGAACGCAGAACTTCCCTATTGAGCGAACGTGTTCAGATGCTTGTTTGCTTCATGAACGTCATGACTCTCTGGTTCGCGTCATCTTGAGTTCGGCCGTTGGATCCGGTGAAGCGGCTGACATAGACACATCCAAACCTGCTAGGCGTAGCGAAGGCGCTCTCGATGTTTCTAAGTGCATCATTTATGGAGATGTTGTATCTGAACTGTCCTTTGCTGCTCAATTTGATGGGATCCTGGAATGCTAGAGCTGCTTTATCCGGCGACTCGTTGAGGAATCCGCTCAAGGCGTAGATGTCGTAGCAGTCTTTTGCCTTCAGTCCCGGGAGTGCGTGTCCTTTGTTACAAAGAAACCCCACAATATCCGCAACCTGCAAGCTCACAGAAGATTCTCCGTCACCCCGAAGTCTCCCGGTAACTGTCTCAGAGTAGTTGTGATCGAATACGATGCTTATCCCGGGAATCAAGCAAGCTCGAAGATCGTCCTCAACCTCTATCAGATTCTGGGTCGAAAGGGCCGCTTCCGGTTCCGTCAGGAAGTCGAGTTCCATCTTGAAATCCTGTCTTCCGTCAGCTGTTTTCAGCGTCCTAGAATAGCTGAACGGGTTTTTAGCTTCTTCACAGCCAATGAGAGAACTATTTCCCGTATCGAGGAATACTTTGGCATGATCTTTGGTTTCAAAACGAGGTCTATGTCGATCGAACCGCAGTGCGAAAAGAACTTCCGGGTGAGGAAGTAAGGTGCGCTTCCGCCGACGAGAGTAAAGTCTTCCTTGTACATGTCGAGAGAGGAGGCAATCTCGACCAGCGTGCCTTTTGACGGTTCAGTCAGATTGATGTCGTACAATCCGCCTCACTCGTCTTGTCTACATTCATTGTTCATTTAACGTCATAAGACCGTTCCTCGAAAGGATCATGAAGGTGCGCTGAAGATGGGTTGCTCGCCCATCGCTTCCTCATTGCTACTCTTGCTGAGGAGTGATTCAGCCCACTTGTCTTTGATCTTTTCAAGAATCTTTTCAGATGCTTCCTGGCCTCTCGCAGGAAAATTGTACAGATCAACGTACAGCTGGACTTCTGAAACTATACTCACGTTACGAATGACCTGAATCTTGTAAAATACTCCGACATCCTATGGAATAACGAGCCGTACGTTTCCATCTTTCGGGATGAGATTGAGGTTTAGATCTCGTGCTAGGCTGTCGACATCAGATTTCGAGTTGACGTATGCTTCCAGGGCGATTGGTCTGGCGTAGGTGAGACAAGCCACGCGCCGAAAGACTTGTCAGGGCGTAATCGATTTTGGAGGAACTTGCGAGTTTGTCTATTATCGTGTCTATGTCTTTGTCATACGAGTAATACTCGATGAACTGATTGCCGTTTGAAGTGTAGTCGTCGTAGCTCGCACAACGGTTGAGCAGGTGGATGGGATCGACGACCTCTACGCTTGGGTTTCCAGAAATCTTTCTAGTGCCATGTCTACAAAGGTTGTTGTTGATGTTTTCTCCACCAGATCGTGCTCGCATTTCACTTGACAATACCGATGACCTATCTGGTCACAGCACTAGAGTCATAATGGGAGTAAGAAGATACCCAATCCGAGGGTCCAGATTGCCCCTGAAAGCGAATTGATGTCCTTGAACTATTTGGCAAATGGTTAATCTAACGATTTCACTTTCCGCTGAAACCGTTCAAAGATTTCGAAAGACTTGTGCGAGATGGCTACGGCTATAAGAAAGAGGCTATAAAGTGGGCCGTGAGAGGAAAGCCACTTTCCCATCGCCAAGAATTTTGGTGGGTTTTCGCTCTAGTTTTGCCGCCACTTTGAAAGCTTTGCAGCCAGTGAAACCAAAATGATCGTATATATCATCGCGCCTCCATAGTAGAGCAGAGCTTCAGAGGAAGAAGTGAATTTCAAGAGTCCAACGGCGTTCTGGATAATTCCAGCGGGGTATGTTGTCGGCGCAAGATAAGCTACGAACCTGAAATTCTCGGGTATTATCGTGATTGGGTAGAATACCGGCGGAAGGAAGGAGAGCAAAACAGTAAGGAGGGGTGAATATACCCAGAGATCCCTGACGTCTCGAGCGAAAGTGCTGATCATAAACCCCAGCGAGGAAATCGACGCCCAAGTGATGAGCGCGGCAAAAATGATCTCCAAAGATGAAACTATCTGCATGTGAGTTTCCAATACGATGAGTGAAGAGAAGAGGACGACACCGGCGGCACCGTTTGCGAGCGAGGCGATCGAGAGGCCGACCACGTAAGCTACGGGCGAAAGTGGTGAAGAGACAAACATATCTTCCAGCCTGGCCACGATTCTGATGAACGCCGCATCAGTCTCAAGAATTATGCAACTCCCGACTATTACTGCAATCAGACCTCCTCCGAGCGCAAAGACAACTTTGCCCGGCCCTGCGAATATGTAAATGAAAAACAAGATAGTAAGCGGGCTCACGATGAAATTGACAATGTTGAACGGCGACCGCCTTATGGGAAGCAGTCCGTCAAACCATGTTAGGACGAGTATTGCCCTAATTTGATGCTTCAGGTTCGCTATCAATCTGACCAATTTCGCTGATGAAAACATCCTCCAAGCTTGACTGCCTAACGGAAATATCAAGGTTTTTCATTAAGCAAAGGGCGGTCAATTCTGAAGCTCCTTCCTGATTGGTGAGGACGCGGACTCCTGTTCCCGCCCTCAAGACCCTGCCGAAGGATTGGAACTCGCTCAAGTCATGTGCAGATGTTTTGATTATCGCGGTGTGCGTAGCGTTGAGCCTCCGTTTTATCTCCGAAGGACTACCCTCCAAAATGACCTTGCCTTTATTCACTATTGCAAGCCGGTCGGAAAGCTCCTCTGCCTCGTCCATGTAATGTGTGGTCAGAAGTATGGTTCTGCCCAGCGCGACATAACTCCTGATCAGGTTCCAGACTTGGACTCTTGCGACCGGGTCAAGTCCGATTGTGGGTTCATCCAGGACAAGCAGGTCAGCCTCTGAGCTCATTGCCATGGCGATCAAGACTCTCTGCCTCAGGCCGCCGGAGAGATTTCCACACATCACGTTTCTGTATGGCTCCAAGCTGAGCGATGAGAGCGTCTTGCCGGCTCTTGACCTTGCTTCGCCGTAGGATAGCCCGCGCGCGACAAGGTACGTCACGATATGCTCGTACGGCGTCTGGAGGTAGAGCGGGCGCCCTTCCTGGGGAACTACCGAAATTCTTGCTCTCAGTGGCTTTGGCTCACGGACAACGTCGTAACCGAGGACGGTGGCTGACCCGCTAGAAGGTAGCAGTCTTGTCGATATTATTCTTACAAATGTGGTCTTTCCCGCTCCGTTCGGGCCCAGCAGGCCGAAGACTGTCCCGCCCCTTACTTCCAGCGAGACTCCGTCGAGCGCTCTTGTCTTTGACCCGTAGGTTTTCGCCAGATTGGTCGATTGGAGAACGACGACGCCAGTAGAGCTATTCAATTTGCGGTGGGGCTCTCTCCTCAGCAGCTTGAAGCATTACTTTCTTAGACACGCGCTTTCTGGGAAAGCGCTTCGTTGAGCAAATCCTGAAGCAGAGTGTACGCAATATTTCCGCCGCTGATCACCAAGGCTATTCTTTCTCCGGGCCTTGGTTTGTACGCCCCGGCGAGAAGGGCAGCAACTGGCGCCGCGCCCGAGGGTTCTGCAAGTATGTGCGTATCCAGGAGAAGAGTTTTTACCGCGTTTCTCATCGCATCGTCTGAAACCAAAACCACGCCGTCAATGCTTCTTTCACAGATTTCAAAATTTAATTTTCCTATCGTCTGCCCCACCAAACCGTCGGCAATTGTCTTTGGATGCTCTATCGTGACCAACCGTTTTTCCTTCATGGACTCGTACAAAGACGGAACGCCGGTTGCTTCCACTCCAATTATCTTGCACTCCGGAGCCATTGCCCTAAACCCAGTGGATATCCCTGAAATCAACCCGCCGCCGCCCACCGGAACCAGAATGCTGTCCAACGCGGACACATCCTCCATGATTTCCAGCCCGATGGTACCCTGCCCTGCTATCA
>JBOGRL010000411.1:0-4861 GCA_050749505.1 Nitrososphaerales archaeon | reverse complement strand
ATCCTACCTTTCTTCCGCGTGGAATAAGCTTCTTTATTTTCGGCCAGTTTATTCCGTTGTCCATATCGTTCATTTCGAAGAAATGTTTCAAGGCATCCCTCGACTGTCTAAACGTCGATCCGCTGACCTGCTTCCTCCTTGCTTCGACGTAGTCAATGATGCAGTGCTCCGCGAATTTATGATCCTGCGTCGTCTTTTGAAGAAATTCATCAGGAGTGACAGAGTGAAACTCCAGGAACTGCCCCAGCTTCTTGTAGTAGCTTTCCTTTGTGGCCTCGCTGTTGAAACCCTTCAGAAAGTTCTCGATTGATCTGCCTTCAAACTTGCGCGGCTGTCTGTGGATGGAGATTACGCTCAGGTTGTGAATAGCAAGCATCTGCTATCAAGTGTTCCCGCATTGATTGTGGTGCGGGGGGTGGGATTTGAACCCACGAACCCCTAAGGGACGAGGTATCCCATTTCAATTCGAAATGAAAACCTGAGCCTCGCGCCTTTGACCAGGCTGGGCGACCCCCGCAATAAGACAAAAAGGGAATCCAAAAAATTCCCTATTATTACTTTTTACTGGCTGGATTCAACTTTCATTTGTATTCAGTCTCATCTTCAATGCCTGCTAACTTGAATGCGAGCTTTCTGTTTCGGCATGACTCGCACCTGCCGCACTGCATTTTGCCGTTCAGGTAGCAGCTCCAAGTCAGAAAAACGTTGCCCTTCAGGAGTTTGTATGAAATCCTCAACAGTGCGTCCTTTGTGAGACCAGCAATTGCTGGGCTCCAGATATCAATCTCGGGATGCAGGCCGGACTTGATCGCATCAATATCTCCAAGGTTGAGTGTTTCAGACAACATCTTTGTAAACTCTGGCCTGCAATCCGGGTACGGCTTGTCCGTAAGGTGTGCCCCATAAGCCACTACCTCTGCACTGATTGCAAACGCATGGGCGACCGCAATAGCAAGAAACACTGCGTTCCGCACGGGGACGATGATGTTGCTTTGAAACTCCGAAGGCATTTCGTTTTGCTCATGCGTCAAAACATTGCTGGAGCCATAGAGCTCCTTCATGAATGAAATATCGATAACCTTGTACTCTCTTGCTTCCAGAATTTTTGCGATTTCACCTGCCCTCTTGATTTCCTGTTTAGCTCGCTGGCCATAGTCAAACGTCAGCAAATATAACTCATAATCCCTATCCCTCCAATACGAGGCAACGCCCGCACTGTCCAGCCCCCCGCTGATTATGCACACAGATTTAGGCATTGGCTGTTTTCAAACCTCACAGGCGCTCCCATTCTTTCTATGTCTTTCCGGATCAGTCACATACCCACTCAGAATGATCCCATTACAGAAAAGTTTTTGCTCATTTCCAGATTCTCCAATTCAATAGTAGCGATGATGTCGTGAAGATGCAATATTATAATCATTGCAGATCATGTCGCCCTCTTGTTTCCATATAGGATAATCTGGAGTCTCGTAGTAAACCTGAATCCCTTGTTCTTGCAAACTTCCGCCAACCAAGCGCTTTTCTCACGAAGCTTCTCTTCGGTCACCGCTTCCGGCATCAGCATTACCTTTCTAGCGGGGAGCCGATACTTTGCAACAAGGTTCAGTATCTCTTGCAGATCATCATTCGATTCGACTACATACTTGAAGTATGAATTTGGCAGGTTCTTGAAATAAGCATAGACATCCGGCTTTTCGCGTGCATCAGTAGCGTTTCCGGAGTTCGCAATCTTTGGCGAGAGGTTCCACTGATCAATGTTTTTTGCAACGGGATCAATTGGCAGGATAGTCCCGTTTGTTTCGATTTCAATTTCAAACCCCTCCCGCTTGAGCGATGGGAGCAGAATAGCTAGTTCATCTTGTTGCAACATCGGCTCTCCACCCGTAATTACTAGATGTTTGCAGTCATGTCTGAGAATCTGCCCAAGAACGTCAACGATGGTCATCTCCTTGACCTCAGTGTTGTATTCGTAGTGCTGCCAATCCCACGTGTATTTTGTATCGCACCATGAACAACTAAGGTTGCAAACGGCCAACCTCAAAAAAACACTAGGAACGCCGAGGTTTGTTCCCTCTCCCTGAATGGAGTAAAATATCTCACTCACTTTCATGCAGATGCACCGCTCGGGTCTACGAATGTAAGCTCGTAGGATTTTTTGGACGGCGCATTTCCGCAGATAATTTGGCTACCAGCGCCGTTGAATATTTCTATTGTTTCCATTTCGTTACCGCACGCTCCGGGGTTTGTATAGCGCAACGAAGGCGGTTGCCGACCACGCGCTTTTTTGCCTCGTAATTCACGAAGCGATCACTTTTGATTTGCCCACGGCCTCTTAAACTGTGCTCTTCACTCTGTGAATCAATCCGCTGGAATCACATGAGCAATGTCGATAATCTCATGCTGCAATCTGCCATCGGCTATCAAGAGCTGTCCATTGCCGAGCTCCTTCCACGGCGCCTCGAAAAATTTCTCCTGAGCTACGACGAATGAGTCGTTCAGCCTCGCATAGAAAATCGTGTAGTAATTCTGATCCGAGACACAGTCACGGTAGGCAAATAATTTGTGCCCATTTGAAAGGAGGAAAGTCATGCTCGAGTACTGATACACTTTCTTCACGGTTTCAACCTGCCTTGCTATTGCAGTCATAATGTCGCCGCAGCATCTACGAGACTCTTCCATCAGAGACTGGAAGAACCATTCGCTGTCGGTCTTGGATTTCAAGTTGAGCTTTCTTATCATGCCATTGTGCGCAAACGCCCATTCGCTTTGGACGAACGGGTGTGTGTTGTCTCTTGTCCTTTCGCCCGCTGGAGCCTTCCTCAAATGTGCGACCAGCGCGGAAGTTACACGCATCTCCTTCCCTCTGTTGCACGCAACCTCAAACCTTCGATCCGAAAATGCGTCAGTAGGTTCCCTTCCGAGGTAGACCGGCATTCCATTTTCCCAAATGACGATGCCCCATCCGTCAGGATGCCCTGCCGCCGCACCCGGCTTTACCCTCCCGCAGGAGGCGAGACTCCTGAAGGTCTTTACGAGTTCAAAATCGATCCTGGAACTAGGCCTGGGAAGTAGCCCCAAAATCCTGCACATTTTCCTCTAAGGATAAGACAACTTGCGCGCGAATATAAGCAACATGCCTTTTTGGGGGGCTCTCATTCCAAAGTGGACAGTCAAACTCCCCAAAAGGCAGTTAAAGCGTGTACTTGCAGGATTGACCTGTTTTTCAATGGACTTTGGAAAACCCGCGCGAAGGCTTACTGGACTCATTTCCAAACGAAGCTCGCATGATTGCCTGATGATAACGAGCAAACAAAAGTTCAGGTACTTTTTCAATTATCCGGCGGAGCCATTTGAGCGGTTCTGCTCCGGCCTCGTTTCGTCAAATGCTTCAATGAGAGCCCTCGTCACTCCGAAGCTTGACGAAGCAAAAACAGAGAAGAGCTCGGCCGGAAATATTTTCACTTGGACAGGTTGGGAGGGTAAAGGGAACTCTCTAACAATGGCACTGGGTTCAGTCGGGGCTAGGTCAGGGGATCGGGCTGGAAGTTCACGAGCCCTCCCCGGATAAAAGAGTGTGTGAAAAAAACGGAATTGAAACCGGGAATGGCGCTCACTATCGAGCCAAGAATTTATCTCCCCTGCAAGTTCGGAGTCGGGATCGAAGACGACCAGATAGTCAAAGACAATGGTCTTGAAAACCGGTCAAAGAAACTCTCGCACGAACTCATCGAACTCTAATTTATTTTTGATTGTAGCGGCGTCTTTTAATTGAGCAAATCCTCCAGACACCTCATTGTCATCGGGGACAGTCGTGACATGTCTCTCGTGCCCGAAAAATCAGTCCAGGTCTGCGTGACTTCTCCACCGTATTTTCGTAAAAAGAAATATGAGACGCAGTACTCGACCTACGGCGAATACCGCGATTATTTGAAACAGGTCTGGAATGAAGTCAAAAGAGTAATGTCTGACTCTGCTCTTCTATTCGTAAATATCGGGAACTCTTTTGAAAACCAGTTTAAGAGCCATGAGATTGCAAAAGATTTAGTCGAATGCGGGTTCACCCTCGTCCAGCAGGTCATCTGGGTCAAGGGCCATCACTCGCCGGTACAAGGGCACAAGCACCTAAACCACCTCTACGAATACATTTTCATCTTTTCAAAATCAGAACAGGAGTATTCACTTGAAAGGCTCGCCATCGGAGTGCCGTACAAAGACAAATCAAACATAGGGCGATGGAAGATTGCAAAAAAGGATCTTCGCTGCCGCGGGGACGTCTGGTACATAAATTACGAGACGGTCCAGAAACATTCACAAAAGCTCCACGACGCGATTTTTCCAACGGAGCTTCCGGAGCTGTGCATCAAACTTGCAAGCAAACGAAAATCTGACATCGTCCTTGATCCCTTCACAGGATCGGGAACTACTTCTCTTGCAGCTCACGAGCTCGGGAGAAAGTCAATAGGATACGAAGTGAACAGATCCTATGAAAGTGTAATCAGAAAAAAGTTAGCTAGAATAGGCGACCTGAGAATAATCTGCTAAACGAGGGTAATCTCGATCCGCTTGTTGTCTTTGCCCTTGTTTTGAGTTTTGGATATTTTGATGATCCCGACTTCTCCGGTTTTTGCTACGTGAGTGCCTCCGTCTAGCTGAGCGTCAAATCCCACGATGTCCACGATTCGCAATTTCTCCAGTCTTTTGGGCAGCAGATCCGCAGAGAGTCTGTACATTTCTTTCCTCTGGAGCGCGTCTTCAGTACTCAGCCAGTAGGTCTTGACTTCTCTGTCTTCACTAACTACTCTGTTAATTTTGGACTCTATGACATTGATCCTTTCCTTGCTCAGATCGTCCAGGCTGAAAT
>JBOGRL010000410.1:0-3864 GCA_050749505.1 Nitrososphaerales archaeon | reverse complement strand
AGGGAACGCTGAAAGAACCATCGGCGTTCTCAAGGATAGTCTTTTCCTTTGCGATCTTCTCGCCTTTCGTCATTCGGCTTAACGAATTGTCGCTGTTCTTGGGTGAGTTCTGGTCGCTCACGTTATTACCCGTGTGTGTATTATCCCCTTACGTAGATAAGCCTTACGGAGTTCTGGTATTATGGTTTAATGCTTATTAAGTGTGTTATACGCATACTTGGAATAATGGAAGTGCTAAGAAAACATGGGTAGAATAGATGTCATTCTTCCAGATGATCGGGAAGAAAAGCTCAGAATGGAAGTAGGAAAGCGGATAGGAGCTAGACGCGGAGCTCTCACAGATGCGATCAACGAAGCAATTCAGAATTGGATTGATCAGGAAGCAACTAGGAGAATCGAAAAAGAGAAAGAAGGTAGGCAGAAGAAATGAGCGAGGAAGATTTTGTCCTGAAAGACTCTCCAAGATCATCAGCTTCAAGGGAGGCAGTAGAATCAATGGAAAAGAGCTTAGAGCCTATGAGAAAACAATTACAAGAATATCTTCCGATATGGAACGAAAAATATGAGAAAGAACGGAACAAAACGGCAAAGCTTGCCTATGGTCTTTTAATTGACACTGCGAATTCAGATCTTGCTCATTACACTATGGAGCTAAACCTGTTCCGAATTCTTCACTTTGAGTGCCAGATGACTGACTTCATGTATCAAATGATTGAAAATATCCTCTCCAGCATTCCAGATAAAGACAAGTCCGCCAAATTGGAGGCTTTTATGAAGCAGTATGAAGAAGTCGGCAAACCGTTTTTGGATGCAATCAGTGAGGAAGTCAAGCAAGCAGAACAGCAAAAGAAGTGGTATTTGGAGAACTTCAAAGGAAATGAATCAATCTATGAATGAGTTTTTGCATGAGCTTCAGTTGGTAGAGGAGCTTAGACAAGCGGTGAAATTCAAAGAGCTCAATCTCCAGCTCTTGGAATCACTCTCATCTTCAACCATATTCGTTCTGCGTTTTTGCAAAGCTAACAATATACCGCTTCCTGATTTAGATCGAATAAAAGCACAGGTCGAAAGAGCTCGTTACTTCATGCATGAGATAGACCAACTTTCTCCTTCTTCACCCGAAGTGAAACGCTCTCATTTTTCACCCGAAGACGGAAGAGAACCAATATTTGTATGACGCATTCGCCCTTAATTAGGGCACCAAGGTTCTATTTAAGTGACTGCTACCCCTTTTGGCCCAGCTTATGGTCGAGTCGAGGGCTAACCAGAAGGGTGATCAGCAGGGAAACGCGATCTGACTACATTGGTGTTATCCTTTTATTTCGTGCGCATCTGACTCGAAGCCCATGAACGGCGAGCGCTGGCCCCTTGAAAATATTCGTGTTCTCGACCTGACCTGGTGGGTCGCCGGCTCCGAGGCTACCAGAATCCTTGCGAGCATGGGAGCGGAGGTGATAAAGGTTGAGAATAGACCCTCTCCCGACCCCACAAGATTTGGTTCGCCTACCGTCAGGATGAAGGATGAGCCGACGCCAGAGATCAGGCCCCTCGGCTATCGCAACTCTTCATTCGGGCCCAATCGGAGCGGGATATTCAACAACCTCAACCCCGGAAAGAAAGGGATCACGCTGAACGTCAAGCACCCGACCGGGCACAAATTGCTCGAACAATTGATCGCAAAGAGCGACGTGATCATCGAGAACTTTAGTGCTGATGTGATGGAAAGGTGGGGGCTCGGCTACGATGTAATGAAGGGCATCAGGAGCGACATTATCTACGTCTCCATGTCGGGGCTTGGCCACACCGGCAGGAACAGGATCTATACTACGATGGGGCCCAACGTGCAGGCTTTGAGCGGCTTGACGGCTAACTCTGGACAGCCGGGTAGGCCTCCGTCGGGATGGGGATTTTCCTACATGGATTTTCTTGCAGGTTACTTTGGGGCAATGGCCGTGATGTTTGGCCTGGTCCACAGGAAAAGGACCTGCCAGGGGCAGTACATCGACCTCTCTCAGGTAGAGTGCGGAATCCTCCTGAATTCGCTTGCAATGGTAGATTACACCGCAAACGGACAACTGCCCAATCAGGCGGGAAACAGATCGCAGTATGGTTCCAACATGATACAGGGAACTTATCGCTGCAGGGGAGAAGACGAGTGGTGCTCGATCTCTGTCATGAATGACAACGAAGAGGAGTGGTCGCGGTTCTGTAAAGCTCTTGAAAACCCGGCGTGGACGGGCCGATTCAAAGACGGGGCCGCAAGATCCGCAAACCAGGATGAGCTAGACTCCCTTCTGGAAGCCTGGACGAGGGAGCGTACAGCTCAACAGGTGCAGGACATCCTCCAGGCAAACGGAATCGCCGCTGGAAAGATGCAAAGCGCGGCTGAACAATTTGACAGCCCACAGCTCAAATCGCGCAATTTCTTCGTCCCGCTCAAAAACAGCGAGATAGGCGAGTGGCCCGTCTTTCAAATACCCATAAGGTCAAGGCGAAGGAAAATGAGCGTTGGCGGTCTGATCGGGAGAGGCTCACCGACACTCGGCGAGGACAACACAACAGTCCTCAAGGAGCTACTCGGATTGGATCCAGGGCAGATAGAACAATACTCCAAGGAAGGAGTAATCTAGGAATATTTTTTGGGGTGAGAGCATGACGATGGGGTTGAATGGAGTAAGGGTTTTGGAACTCTGCGACGAAAAGGCAGAGTTTTGCGGTAAGCTTCTGGCATGGATGGGAGCTGAAGTCATCAAGATAGAACCACCAAAAACGGGCTCGAGTACGCGAAGGCTGGCACCATCCTCCGGCACTGGAAAGAGCCTGTATTTTGAGGTCTATAACCAGGGAAAGAAATCGGTTACGCTTGATCTAGGCACTGAGGCGGGAAGAGACGTCTTTAGAAAATTGGTCGCAGTTTCAGACGTGTTGATAGAGTCAAACGACCCCGGATCGATGAAGAACCTGGGCCTGGACTATGACGAATTGAGCAAAATAAAAAAAGACCTGATCATGGTGTCGGTGACTCCGTTCGGGCAGGACGGCCCCTGGACGGGCCTCAGGACGTCTGATCTAGTCAGCATGTCAATCGGCGGGATCAGTCGGACCTGCGGATACGACCCTGTGAACGGAGTTTATGATACGCCGCCGATGACGCCGAACTGGGGGCATTCGTACCAGCTGGGGTCAGTCTGGGCCGTTCTGGGCGCCCTGGGAGCTCTGGCGGCAAGGGAGGAAGACGGGGAAGGCGACTACCTCGACGTCTCGATCTACGAGGCTGTAAGCTGCTGCACAGAGTTTTCACTCCAGTTTTGGCTTTACAACGGACTGGGCGTGATGAGACAGGAGGGAAGACACGCGTTACCCAAGATATTTCCTCCAAGACAATTTCGGAGCGCAGACGGCAATTACGTCTGTGCGTACCATTACGCGGGCCGGTCGGATTTTGAGAAGCTCTTGAAATTGCTCGACGCTGAAAAGATCGAGCATGAGCTCGGCGCGCCTGAATTCCTGGAGGACGAGTTCAGGCAGCGGCCCGAAAACTCACAAAAGATAAGCGAGGCGGTCGCCAAATTGGTTTCGAGGCACGGGTCTGAAGAAATGTACAGCATCTCTCAAAAGTCCGGCTTGACCTGGACGCCGGTGCGTGGTCCGAAAGAGATTCTTTCCGACGGACATCATCGAGATAGGGGATTCTTTGTAAAAGTTGAGAGCGAGGACGCGCAGGGTGCGATCGAGTATCCGGGCGCCCCGTTCATCTGCAGCGATTCGCCACTTTTTGTGAGGCAAAGGGCGCCGAGGCTGGGAGAAAACAATCGTGAGATACTCCAGGGCCTGCTGGGATTGTCGGATTGATTCCTCCTCCGC
>JBOGRL010000409.1:0-3444 GCA_050749505.1 Nitrososphaerales archaeon | reverse complement strand
GCGAGGCGATGTCAGAGGTGAGAGCTTTTTCCCAAGTTCTGAAGGGATCAGTAATATTCATCGCGGGCTACAATTTTGTTTTCCTGCTACCGCTTTTTTGAATCTTTACCGACGCTATAAGCAGGATAGTCTTTTCTACTGCAGATAACTAAATATTGAATCAAAACGCGATCGTGATTCTCGTATGCAGTGTCACTACTGTGGACAGGAGAAAGAAGGTCTCCCTTTCAGATGCAATTACTGTGGAGAGTTGTTTTGCGGCGAGCACAGATTGCCCGAAAACCATGCCTGTCCGAAGGTTGGAGGACCGCTTCAGCCAGGGTACGCTCAGGTCAGACGATTTCGGAGCACTTCTAATGAAA
Source organism: Nitrososphaerales archaeon (assembly GCA_050749505.1). Taxonomy (GTDB): domain Archaea; phylum Thermoproteota; class Nitrososphaeria; order Nitrososphaerales; family CADDZS01; genus DATLTL01. The sequence goes on along the minus strand of JBOGRL010000409.1, from coordinate 3,082 downwards.
AACCTAGTCAGCCCTTCATCAGATCAAATCGCTCCCGATTTAGGCTAAGGTATGCCGGACTTTTTTCAAAGACTGAAACAAGACACATTTTGTTGGCAACCGGAGCGATGTTATTGGTGGGGCTTTCGCTCGTAGCATCATTCATATTGCTTCAGCCCGTCTTGCTACTCTTACTAATTCCGGCGTTCCTCGTGTCGTTTCTGGCGCATGAGGTAGCACACAAAATACTCGCTCAAAGGAATGGACTTTGGGCCGAGTTCAGGACGAACATGTACGGGCTGATGCTGACTTTTGTGAGTGTAGTTTTGCCGTTCAAATTCCTGGCTCCAGGTCAGACAGTGATTCAGGGTACCGCTAACAAGGAAGTAATCGGTGCGATTGGTCTCATTGGTCCTGGGGTAAACATTGCGCTTGGGGCATTATTCTTTATCCTGTCGAAATTTTCCACTTCATTACTTAGCCTTTCTTTTCTTGAACTAACCGTTTTCAATGGCTGGTTGGCGGTTTTTAACTTGATACCGTTCGGATCTTTCGATGGAACGAGTGTCTATCAATGGGACAAGACCCGCTGGCTCATCTCTTTAGTTGCGGCGGCGTTCTTGCTTCTGCTAGGCTTTGACCCAACGCTCATTTAGGATTCTTGTCTCGTCGCCGCAAGAGCTTCCTCAAGGTCTGGCAGTTGGAGGCCTATTCCTGGCTTGCCATCTTTTCTGAATACAGCCTTGCCAGACTTGAAGACTATTATCGTCGGAACAAGCCTGATTTTATATTCATCCCATAGCGATTCGTCAGGATCATCAGCATCAATCAGTTCGAGCTCAGAGTTAGATTCGTAATCACCAGCCATCGCAAGAAACCTTGCGCAGTAGCCGCACCACTTCGCGGCCAGCAGTACCATTTTTGGTCCGGTCGATCCCAACAGTCTTTGGAACTCTTGTTTTTTCTGCCAATCAGTGATTTTCAATTCAGTAACGAGCAGAACCGGAGGTTAGTTTTAAGACCATCGTTCGTTTGGTTCCCTTTCGTTGAATCCAGCGTATTGCATTGTCGGATTCGCGAACGAGTTCTTGATTTCCTAGAAACAAACGTATCATTCTTACGATGCCGTCGGATTGGTGGGGGAGGATCGCCGCCTAGCGGCGTCACTTTTTTCGTTTGAAAATCAGTAGCGTCTGGTCGCCCAGCCGGTTCAGCGGGTAAAAACTAGCAAGCGCTACCTCAGCGCGCTCCGCAAGGGAGAGAACTTTTCTCGCTCTAACGTAAAGATTGCTTAGGTAGGCAGGAGGCAAAATTGCAGGAAGACCGATCATTTTCTCCAGGGTGAAATGCGGCTCGAACATTCTTGCAAATCTCTTAGGCGGATAATAATATGATGGAATATCCAAGCCGCCCACTGATACCATTATTGGTTGTTTCTTCCTTGGCGCCATTCTGCTGAATTGAAATGCGAGTGCGTGAGCTACAACCTCTGATAGGCATAGCGTGTTTCGTATTGAACAGATGAAGAAACCACCGGGTTGTATGATCTTCGCAAGCTCGAAAGGAAACTCCCGGATCTTTATTTCGCAATTCAGTGCTCCGTTGAAGGAATACGCTAACCTTGTCTTCCCTTTCGGCAGATAATCTGCAGCTCGCGCAATCTCTGAAGCTCCGAGCCTAACCACCTTAACTTTCCCCGCGAGTTTACGGAAACCGATTTTGCGCTCTAAAAAAGAGATCATCCGTCTCGATATATCAGTAGCCACAACCGCTGATACATGCTTCGATATCCGGATTGCTTCTACTCCGGTCCCGCAACCAATCTCTAAGAGAACGTCTTCGGGCTTAGAGAGAGATAGGAGTTCTTTAATTGACCTCTCCCTGATCCAGACATTGATAAAATTTTGACTAATTGTGAAGTCGTATTCTTCGGACGCAGAGTCGAAAGCCTCGGATACTGCAGAATAATAATCCGCGCCGTTCTTCTTCCAAGAGTCGAAGTCTAGAATAGCTTCTCCCTCTCCACGATCTCTGCCCCGAACCGTAGCTCCTCCAGTCGGAGTGAGCTTTAGACAAACCTTCGAGTCTGCGTACCAGTCGGCTACGACGACCTTTCCAAACCTTTGAGTGAAGAGTTCTAGGATTTGCTCACGGCTAGTACAAATCTCGCACTTCACATCCTGAGAATATTCGCCAAATCTGATTTTGGCCTCACCTGAGGCGATTGCGTTGAGGGCCCAGTCGCATCGTCGACTTCCGGCTAGCACAAAGAACGACTGGTCAAAGAAAGCGAATCTAACGACCGCAACGTGAGGAAGTCCGCTCTTCCTTCCTCGCGTGAGTAGCTTGAGCGTCTGAGGGCTATTATGTTTCACACCCTCACTTTCAATCAACGGCAACGCCTGCTCTCGCATTTTACTGAGCTGTTATCGATATAGAGAACGGGTAATTCCGAAATCAATGTAATCTGTCTCTTTCTATTGAAGGTTGCTTGAATGAATTAGAAACGAAAAATTCTTAGACAATACGCTTCTTCACAACTAGGTGCAGAAAAAAGCATGAACAATATTTTGCATCTCCGGATCTTTTGCCCAGAGTTCTTCAGTAAATTTACGCTTGCAGAACACTGGGTGAGGTTGCGGAGGACGCCCATAAAGATCATCACCGAGCATACTCTATTCAAGATATTGGTCGAGAGAAACAAGCTGTTGTTTTCGGTAACAACAAAGAGCAGGGCTTATTTTTTCTTCCTTTCGTCTAAAATTATTGGTATCAAGATAGCACGACCGATACTTGTCCCGGCATTGCAGAAGTATCAAACTATGACATTGAAAAGATCGTGAAGGATTGGGACAGGTTATGCAACATAAAACTGACCAAAAAGCTCAAGAACTGAATTTCCCAGAAAGGAAATGAAATAAGCTTATAGTCTAAACATGGGTTGCTCAAAGTACAACCGCTGGAAGAATTGATAATCCATTGGTAGAATCTCAAAACGAATCTGAACTTACGAGAGAGCGAGTGCCGCGTTATCTTGCTCCTAGGCTTATTGTAACAAACGCAATACTAGTTATCTTTGCAGCCATCGCGGCGTATCTCCAGT
>JBOGRL010000408.1:0-8958 GCA_050749505.1 Nitrososphaerales archaeon | reverse complement strand
AAACATCTGAAAAATGGATTGTGCGAGGTACGGCCTAGGCCTTTCGATAAAATTAAAGGCCGATTAGCCAAGAAATGTCCAAAACTGACTCCAGACGAAGACCAGACGCCAAATCAGGAAGGGGGCCAACCCAGTCAAGCAACTCCCGCCAAGTAAGGATCGGAAGGAGCAAGAGACAATCAAAGTCGTGATCATAACTCTAGTCCCGTGGCCATAGAGGTTGTCTAACATTGTTAGGCACAATACGAGCACGATCTGACTTTGAAAACACAAGCAGCCTTTGTAGATGCGACACTAGCCGTATTTGCAATCGCGGTATCCATCTTTTTTTAAATATGTTTGCAGGTCTTCTAATCATTATCTCTATCCCCATATAGTAACAAGATTCATCAAGATAAGGAACGAACCAAACAGCAATCGGAAAAAAGAAAGAAACAGAAGTCGCTCATTCCACTAGTGCTTTTTCAACAGAATATTCGCAGATAAAAGTACAGCATTGCGCTCGTAGCTGTACCAATGTGCCAATAATTATCGCATCTTGCCACTTCGATGAAAAAATAGTTCAATGTTTATCTCTCACTCGAACCGGGTGCATCAAATAGTATGTGCCATATCATTCTGGAGATCAGCGACACAAAGCAGTCTCTTAGCAACTACACCCTCATAACTCAGACAAAATAGGAAATATGTGCCCCGGCTCTGACGCTGAACGCTCATCGGATAGCATTTGATTGCTTTTCTCCTCTTGCTAGCTCTTATCCGGGGCGCCGGAAAGGAAAGTATTCGCAACCTGTTTCACGTCTGGGTAAACCCCGTTCATCATCATGATCAGACGAGGCCGTCGACGCGAGTTTGTTGACTGCGCGCTATTCTTTCCCGGTAAAACTCTTGAGTGACCTTCCCAGTGTTTAATCTTTTAGAAAGGGCTCGAGATTAAGTTCAAAAGCAGATGCCGGAACTTTCAGTCCGTATCTTTCGAGAAATTTTGGAGAAATCTCTCCGACAACGCCAATCTCACTAGAATCGGCACCCTTCATCGAGATGACCGCCGACCTGCCCAAGGCAAATGGTTCTAGTTCCTCCTGCAATTGTTTGAAGGATATCGATGTCTTTTCGCCCAGGAGCAATCTAAACAGTCCATCAATAACGGATCTAATCATACTATAGTTAACTCCACTATCAGCTATTACCACTGATACGTGATCTTCTTCCGCGATCGAAGAAACAGTTTCTTCTGATATTTTGAAAACAGGAGCCTGCTCGAATATTCTCTGCGGGTACTCTTGGTGGGTTGAAGCTCCAAGCGTAGCTAAAAGCGAAGCTATGATATCGCATCGCAGAAATTCAAAACTCTGTGACTTTGAATCTTCTACCTTTATGAGGCCAGTCCTTTTACAGTGCGTTACTTGTTCTAAGCTGGTCAAAGAAAGGTTCCATATCTCGGTTAATTCCATGCCAACGAGCACATCGATCACTAGGTCGATTTTTTTTTGCCGCTTGGAAAACGAACCGATCAGCGAGGATTTCAGGTTCTGGGCCGCGAATTTTTGGATACCAAAGCCCAGAGCCACTTCCTCAACAAGGTCTATCGGATGGATTATGTCGTATCTGTATCGAGCAATGATCGCATCTCCGTTTCCGTATAGTCCGATTCTACTCCTTTCCAACGCTCTTGCAGCATCGCTCACAGAAAACTCCTCTCCGAGTATACCATTCGTCAGCTCCAAGTCAAAGCGCATAGTTTTTGGCGACATGTCTGGTGTCCAAAAGTTTCCGACGTCTTGCTGAATTTCAACAGAGTAAACCTTCCCTCCCGAATCATGGAGCATCGAAGCAACTATGGCAGTCGTCGCATCCAGAGCTCTTTCGTCAGTTCCAGTCAAGTCAATGAACAATCGAGAAAGACCTGGCCTTAATCGGGTCAGCTCGCCGTTTATGATAGGGGGCATGGAAAGCACATTACCTCTCGAGTCTTCAAGTATGGGATAGCTTCCAGAGAGCAGCTTGCGATAAGCAAGCCCCTGATCTGTCGAGCTCAGTATCTCTCGTATGTTCTGATTCTTAGTAGATCCGAGAGGAACAAAGGAAAACTTCTCATCCCTTGTTGCATATAATCTAATTTGGTTCGAAATTACTTCGGCATTGTGAATGCCGATCGCTACTTTCGATCTTTTTCTCCCGATCCCGTTATGCAAATCTTCTTGCATTGCAATTAGTTGCTTGATGTTTTCATCAGTCAGGGGAATTTCAGAGTAGATTGCATGAATGAACGGTCTTGTTTGCTTAATCTCAGTTCCGCTCAAGCTGACTTTGAAATTGCTCGGAGGGAAAAAATATTTTGGGGGGCCGGTTTCTATTCCGAGCAACCCGACTAGGGCACGCGCGACTCCCGCCTCACTTGAAAAGTCTGGCCTGTTAGGGCTGTATTCAATGTTTACAATATCGCCAGCTTGGTCTTCTATGTCAAGACCAAGATAGGGTAGTATCTCAATTATTTTTCTTTCATCAGCTTTCTTTTTGCAGTACTGTTCTAATCTCGAAAGAGATAATTGAATGACCGGCAACTTGTTCTCTCTACTACACCTTAAGAACTGGAAGTTCCCTGAGCCAGTCCAAATTTGCTCCGAAGAGTTGTCGAATGTCTCCGACGCCGTGCCTAAGCATGACAAGCCTGTCAAGACTCAGGCCCCATGCCAAAACGGGATTCTTCACACCGATCGGGAGCGTGACTTCAGGCCGAAAGATACCCATGCCTCCGAGTTCCATCCACTTTTTGGTCTTATCGATAAAAACCATAGTCTGGAGCGAGGGTTCTGTGTAAGGAAAGTATGTGGGCCAGAACTTTATTTCGTTAAACCCGATCTTTGAATAGAACCTCGTGAGTATGAAGATTAGATTCCTGAGGTTGAGCTTCTCGCCCACCATCACCCCTTCGATTTGGAAGAATTCTGGATTGTGCTTGTAGTTTGACTTTTCATTCCTGAACACTCGGCCGAGAGTGAATACTTTTGCCTCTTCCGGATTGAATTTTGCAAGATAGGATATTGTCACCGCGGTTGTGTGAGTCCTCAGAACTACGCGGGTTGCTTCCTCTTCTTTCCACCTGTAACGCCATCCGCTTGAACCTGTCCCTGCACCGTTTTCGTGCGCGTTTCTTATCGCTTGAATTTGAGCTCTGAATTCATCAAGTTTTGCCTTAGCATTTAAAATGTAAAAAGTGTCTTGCATTTCCCTTGCAGAGTGCTCCTGAGGAATGAAGAGCGAATCAAAGTTCCAAAGAGCGCTTTGACACATTGGCCCAAGGATTTCTTCAAACCCCAAAGAGACGAAAGTTTCACGCACCTCGTCCATGAATATTCTCATCGGGTGCTTCCTGCCACCAAAGAGTTTTGGAGCGGGAGATGTAACATCGAGTGCCCTGAGAGGACGATTTTTCCATTCTCCAGACTTAAGAATTAGAGGCGTGATATTGTCGATCTCCTCTGGACTCACGGTCACCGCAATCGATTTGCCTTTGGAAGAAAGCTTGATTGCGACTGATTTCACTCGATTAATATGTACAAAGCCCTCGCGCCGCTTTCTCAGCTCGTTCACAATTTGCAACTCTGACTCATCCAGATCATCCTTGGAAATATTAGAAGCGGATCTGATTTTCTCAAGCAAGAGCTCCTCAGGTTCTTTATTGTCTGCAAAAGGATTCAGAGAGACATTATCATTCTCTATTCTTACCCAGTCATTTTTCTTTGCCCTACCGAGCGCGACAGCAAACTCATTCCCAAGTGATTTCGAGATTACGGGAATCCTCTCAACTCCGCCAGCATCTTTAACGATTTTTACCAGTCTTCGCTCAGGCATGCCGACCTCAACCGCAGACTCTCCTTCTGAACCAAGCGACAAACTGACAACTTCCTTTTCCTCGGTTTCTATGAGTCCCTTTGCTTTTAGCCACTCGATCCCTCTCCTCACCTGATCGATAGACAGCGACGCGATGTTTGCTAGCTGCTTCACATCCACTACTCGCTGAATGTCTTGCTTTGCCAGTGAAAACAGGATTGATCTCTCAATCGGATGAAGTGGAATGCCCATTTTTTCCATAGGGGATTCATTCACGGCTTCAATTCTGACCTCTTCTTTAATCCGCCCTGAATGTCTTCGACGATGAAATCATCAAGACGCTCCTTTGCTTTTTCTCTTTTCGCTTGATGATTTTCGATAAACTTCTTAGCTCTTGAAGCGAGCATCATTTTGCAATCGCCGCAGAGCAATCTGCCGCTCGTGCAGTCGCTATATATCCTTGAAAGTTCATTGTCGTCTTCCTCGAACATGAAATAATAGTAATGATAAACAGGGCAAATGTCTGCTTGTCCGCCAAGCCTTCTCTGTTCCTCTGCAGTGGTTCTTCCTCCAGTAAATGATGATAGCACTTTTTTTTCTACTTTCTTCGGGCTGTCCGTTGTGAATATCGCCGTCTCTGGCTGGCTTGCGCTCATCTTGCCACCTTGCCCCAGACCTGGTATGAATTTTGAGTGTAATTGCACAGGTTTGTAAAAGCCAAGCTTCGGCGCAACCTCTCTTGCAATTCCTCTCCAGTATGGATCCTGATCTATTGCAGCAGGGATTAAGCAAGGTATATTGTGACCCCTTAGAACTGAGGGGAGAAAACAGGGGGCAGCCTGCAAAGCAGGGAAGAAAACCATGCCTATATTTGTGGAATTTTCAAACCCAAAGACAGATTTCACCGTGCTGAATGTAATGTGTTTTGCAACCTTTGCAGCTACAGAATAGAGCGTCTTCGTATAACCCGTGTCTGTAAAAATGAATGTTTTTTTTGGATCAAAACCCAGGGCAATCAAGTCTAACGTGTTTTGATAAGCGAGCTCCTGAGTTTGATCGATCGACAGTTTTTCAGAATTGTAATACTTTTCATCGTCGGTCATCTGAAAATATAGTTCTGCCCCAAACTTGTCTTGAAGGTACTTTGTGAAAATCCAAGGGATCAGATGCCCAAGATGAACACCACCGGAAGGGCCTCGTCCTGTGTAAAGGAAGAATTTCTCCCCAGCTTCATACCTTGAAAGTAACCAGTCCAAGTCTCGATGCGAGTAAAATATCTTCCTTCGCAAAAACAGGTGCAATTCTCCAGTAAGCTGCTCGAACTTTGCTAGCAATTCGGGTGTTATTCTGGAGGTCCCGAACTTGTCAACAAGCTTATCATAGTCAACATCCCCCTCGACGCTCCAAGGGGTAACCACAAAATCTTGACTATTCATGCCGATGCTCCGAGAATCTCTGTCTTCTGCGGCCACAGCAATTCAAAACCTCCCATGTAGATGTTTGATTAAAACGAACAGGCGCTCAAAAAAAGTTCCATTGCGCATTCATTCGTTGTGGCTTCAATACCCTTGTCCAAGAACTGCCTAAGGGGTGCCGCTAGAAAAACCTTCTTAATCTCAATTGGCTTTTCTCGACAGTGATCAGAGTATCCATTGGACTACTGCTCGAAAGGAAACAGCGAGAAATGATCGTCTCTCATTGCAAAAGTCAATATATGCGAGGGCGCTCCCATTGCTCTGTACATCACATACTTGTCCTGATATAGCTTTGAGATTTCATTTGACGCATGGGTGATTTCTAATTTGTGTGGAATAGGCGGCTGCCTAGGGATAGAAGCAACGTCCGACCTGATTCGGAAGATGTCAGCCCTGATCAAACACAGGGGGCCTGACGATTATGGTGAGTATGTAGATAAAGGCGCAGCTCTATTTTCAAACCGTCTGAGCATCATAGATTTGGACGGCGGCCATCAGCCGATTTTCAATGAAGATGAAAATCTCCTAATAGTGTTTAACGGCGAAATTTACAATTTTCCTGAACTGAGGCAGGATTTGGAGCAAAAGGGTCATCATTTCAAGACCAGAACCGACACGGAAGTGATCTTGCACGGGTTTGAGCAGTATGCAACGCAGATATTCTCGATGCTCGATGGGATGTTTGCAATTGCGTTCTTGGACATCAAAAGGAATAGAATTGTACTTGCAAGAGATAGGGTGGGAATAAAGCCGCTTTACTTCGTGCGAGCACAAAACGGAGATCTTGTTTTTTGCAGCGAAATCAAAGGCCTGCTTGCTCATGAAGGTGTAATTCCACGAGTAAACTCCGAAGCCCTTTACTACCTTGTTTCTCTGTATTATGTTCCGTTCGAGTTTACACTTTTCTCCGGAATATCGAAGATACCTCCCGGGCATTATTTTGATTCCGATTCTGGGCGCGTCTTGCCCTACTGGACCCCGCCCATTGTAAAGCTGAATTTTTCACCGGATGTTTCACTCGTGCGCGAAGCTCTGGAAGAGTCGGTCAAAAGGCAGCTAATTTCGGATGTCGAGGTTGGGTCTTTTCTGTCTGGCGGGTTGGACACAAGCACAATTGTCGCATTCGCTTCAAAACACCATCCGAACACGCTGAAGACGTTCTGCATGGGGTTTGGTCAGGATGATGACGAGTTGAATGATGCCAGGGTGGTGGCTGACTACTTCGGAACTGAGCACCATGATTTTACTATAACAGACAGGTCTACTCTTGAGCTCTATCCAGAGATGATATGGCACTCTGAGCAGCCGAAATTGAACACGTACAGCTGGTTTGTAAATCAATTCGCGAGAAAGTACGTGAAAGTCTGCTTGAGTGGTCTTGGTGGCGATGAAATTTTGTTCGGGTATCCCACTACGACTCGGTTTGTGACTTTCCAAAGAGCGCAGAAAATAATGAAAATACCTGGCTCCTCGCTTCTTTCAGCATTCGCCACTGGAAAAAAGAAACAGGTGCTTTCGAACGTAAAGAACAGAGCCCTGACTTATCTGACAACTGTCTCGCCGATCTTCGGCACACTTGATCAAGGCATTTTCGCTCGTGCAATCACGCCTTATAAGAAAAATCTGGAAACGCGAATCGACAAATCTTTCTTTAGCAACGGGGATGATTTTGTAGAGCAGGCAATCTATGCCGAATTTAGTACAAAACTTCCCGATGATTTTCTGTCGATAGATGATGCGATGAGCATGGCGCACTCTCTCGAGAATCGGGTCCCTCTGCTTGATAACCAACTCATAGATCTCTTCCTTCCGGTTCCTTACAGGTTCAACTATGTGAACGGCGAAGGTAAAGCTCTGTTGCGTAAGGCGATGGTCGGCATTCTCCCCGAGGAATGTTTCAAAAAACCAAAGCAGGGTTTCAGCCTGAACATCTTGAACTGGTGGTCTGGAGAGCTCGGAGAGGAAATCAGAAAGATAGTTTCGGAATCCTCTACAGTCAAAGAATATTTCAACGTGGATGAAATAAAAAACCTGATTCCCTTCGCAAAGGATTCTTACAGCACGGTTTCGCTTTTGTGGCACATTTACGCTTTTCATGTATGGCACGAACTGTTTGTGGAGAGGGGGAAGGAAAGGATCAAGTCAGCTCCATCAGTCAGGAAGCCTACAATGTAGATTGCAACGTAACAACTATACGAATGAGAATCTCTGGCTTCTTTCATCCTGAATAAGCTGTTGAGATGGTGAGGTATCATGCTTTGAGATCCGGTATTTGAAAGATCGCTCAAAACCCAACCGGTTTATTTTCTGACGAGATATCCTTGTGGAAGGCTAGAATTCTAGCACAAAGAGAGGAAATAAGAAGAGAAGGGCTCTTTCCCGGGATGCCGTTTTTGGCGGAATGCATTAAAAATGGAACGGCCGTTAATACTCTGAAAGCTGAAATCGAACAATGTCCAAGATCGCAAGTCACACCATCAATCCAAATTATCTCAAAGCGGGAGAAATTTCCCGCGAGATCAAGAAGGATGTTGAAGCCAGGAGCTGGGAGGGAAAAACCTGCCTAGAGATCTGCGAATTCGTTGAAGGAGAAATAAGGAGGCGGGGAGCGCAACCAGCTTTTCCGTGCAACGTTTGTGCGAACGAATCAGCTGCCCACTACAGCGCCGAAATCGAAGACAACAAAGTCGTGCCGGAAAATTCGCTTTTGAAAGTGGACATAGGAGTCCAGATCGATGGATACATTGCAGACACAGCAGTGACATTATGTTACAACGATGATCTGATAGATATGGTCGAGGCAACGAAGTCTGCATTGGGCGAAGCTTTGAAAGTGGTAAAGTCTGGCGCAAGGACAAGCGAAGTGGGCAGGGTCGTGGAGTCGTATGCTTCAAAGCGAGGGTACCTGCCTATTTCCAATCTTTCAGGCCACGCATTAGAACAGTACGTCGTACATGCAGGAACATCCGTACCCAATGTGTGGTCTCCGTCTCTGATCAGTTTCAAGAAAGACAAGGTCTACGCCATCGAGCCCTTCTTCACCACGTCTCAGGGGAGTGGTATCGTGATCGAAGGAAAACCGGAAAACATTTTTTCGCTTGTTTCCAGGAAGAATACGAAAGAGCAAGAACTCAATAAATTCCTGGAGGTAATCTGGAACAAATGCAGGACACTTCCGTTCAGCCCACGGTGGTTTCAAGAAGAGTTCCCCACAAAGTCGCGAGTCAACGAAATGCTCTCGCGACTGGTAAAAATGAAGGTTGTCAGGTCGTATCCTGAGCTAGTTGAAGCTAGGGGAGAGCCCGTAGCTCAGGCAGAACACACTATTGCGACTCTTGCAAGCGGTTTCCTTGTGATTACTTGATCTGTATCAATTCTGCAAAGATCATCGTAATCAGTGTCTTTGCATGACACTTGGCGCACTCTGCACCTTCCTTATAGACGTAGTCTCCGATCTTGAACGCTCGTTTTGTTTTGGTTCCGCAGCTCTGACAATCCTCAACTGTAAAGACTGGCATCTTTGGCCTTTTCTCGCCGATGGAGGGGAACATTTTAGCCATTTCTACTGTGCAACTCCCAGAGTATTCCCGACTCCGATTATCAGAATGGTGTCTCCTTCCTTAGTCTTTTCCTCAATGATTCTCTGAAC
>JBOGRL010000407.1:0-11569 GCA_050749505.1 Nitrososphaerales archaeon | reverse complement strand
CCCGGTCCCGGTCGCGCCCAGAAGCACTTGGTGCCTCAGTCCATTGAAAACGCCTTCCGTCAATTTGTCAATTGCCTTTGGCTGGTCACCCTTTGGCGTGTATTCATTGCTCAGTTGGAATTTCTGTGTTTCAAGCTTCAGAGTCATCTTTGGAGAGACCAGCCTCCTTCGGAGGTTATTTTGATAAGAAAATTCGCTCGAGGTTTTATCCTTTGATGCTTCTTGTCTGCTCCGAAGCTTTCTTGATCCTCTGGAGAGCCTCTATCGTTCCTTTCCTGATGTGTCTTCCGATGAACGGGGTCAACAGCACATAGATTCCGGGAAATCGCACTCTCCAGATTGCAGTGAGCTTTTGCGTGTTCTGGTCAATAGTATCGAGCTTTAGGTATTTCATTCCTTCAGTCAGTCCTTTGATGTACCGGATTTCTATCTCGTCCTTGGGCTTCAAGATTATCTTTTGGGAGATGGTGTGGTTCCGGAAGTTCTGGACGATGTCTCTGGTGATTACGTTTCCGTTCTTTTGGACATTCGAGACCACCTTCGTGCCCCACCAGTACTCGGGTTCGTTGTCTAGGTCTGCTACGATTTCCCAGACTCGGTCCCTAGACGCGTTAATCTCAATTGATTCCTGAATCCTGGGCAAAACGCAAAATCAACGGCCATTTTCGTTTTGGAGGCTCTAAAATATTTCCAAGGAACAAAAAAGTATTAGGATGACGCACGGAAGACTTGACCCCTGAGTTGTCGGAAGAAGTAGAGTCATTTCCTGAGGCATTGCGGCTTTACGAGCACTTGCTGTAGCCGCACGCAGCACATCTGTAACAGCCGTTTTCGAAGACTATTCCGTTTTCTCCGCAGTCAGGGCAGTGCTTTAGCTCTTGCTCGGCAGCAACCGTCGCGCCGCTGAGGCTTACAAGAGCTTTTGCGACCGCGTCAGGAACCGAAAGAAGCTGCTGACCATTATCCCAAGAGACGTCCCTACCCTGGATTCCCTTCAGTGTGTGTATAACCTCGTTGATTTTGCCGCCGTGCTGCAGGTACAGACTGATCAGCCTTCCTATTGCTTCCGCATCTGCCTTTTCGTCTCCGCCGGACTTGCCCAGGGTGACAAAAGTCTCCCTGACCACGTTATCTCCATTCTTATTCGCGGTGACATACAGACTACCCTGTGGAAGCTTCATTTTTACGGTCTGTCCCATCAGAACTTTTGGTCTTTCGAACTTGTGCGACTTTGCACCCATGCCCTCCTTTTGACTGGCTGCTTCCTCATTTGTCAGTAGTATGCCTTCTCTAGCGCCCTCCCTGTAAACGGTGATGCCCTTGCATCCGGCCCTCCAAGCTTGGAAGTAAATGTCTTTGACATCTTGGACCGTTGCCTCTTTGGGAATGTTCACGGTGCTCGAGATGCTGGAATCAACGTGTTTCTGGATTGCTCCTTGCATCTGGACTCTGAACTCTGCCTTGATATTGTGCGCCGTTACGAAAACGTCTGGCAACTCAGGCTCGTTCTTTAATCCAAACTTCTTCATGTACTCTTGGACGAGCGGATGATAGACCTTGAACTCCCCTCCCGAAAGCGACTTTGATTTGCGGACATAGCTCAAGGCAAATATTGGCTCTATGCCAGATGTAGTTCCTGCTATTATGGCACCGCTACCCACCGGTGGAACGGTCAGGACGCAGGAGTTTCTGACTCCGTGCACCGCAATCTTCTGCTTGACAGAGCTCTCGAGTCTCTGGATGAATGGCCTCGCAAGATGCTTCTCTGCGACGAAGGCAGGAGCCGGCCCCTTCTCAACTGCAAGATTACAGCTCTCGTCGTAGCAAATGTTTTTGATCCTGTCAAACATGCGATCGATGAACTTGATCGATTGTTGCGAATCATACTTCAAGTTGAGCTTGATCAACATGTCAGCAAGCCCGGTAAACCCGACACCAATCCTTCTTGACCACATTGAAGCTTTCTTCTGATCTGCGAGCGGGTGCTTGTCTGCGTTGTAATCTAAAACGTTATCCAGAAAACGCGTCGCGTATCTCAGAGCCTTCTCCATATTTCTCCAGTCTAGCCTAGCTTTGTCAGAGAACTCGTCTACGACAAACGAGGAGAGATTGATGTTTCCAAGACAGCAGCAGCCATAGTCCTCAAGGCACTGTTCCGAACAAGGGTTGAAACCATGGACTTCCATTCCGTTGTACTCGGTTGGCGATTCGTTCTTCACATTGTCCCAGAATATGATTCCAGGCTCGGCAGAAGCCCAAGCGGAGCGAACCAGTTTGTCCCAGAGTTCTCTCGCCCTGACTACCCTCCTGATATCGGCTTTGTCGTTTTTGAACGAGAGAGTAAAGTTTTCGTCTTTCTCCACGGCCTGCATGAACTTGTCAGTTATGCAGACGCTAATGTTCGCGTGATTCACTCTGGTCAGGTCGCGCTTTACGTCGATAAAGTCAACGACATCCGGATGATCAACGTGGATTGTTATCATCAATGCGCCGCGTCTCCCGGCTTGACCTATTGTTCCGGTCGTAACTGAGAAAAGTTCCATGAAAGAAACGGAGCCGGTTGATACTACTGCGGAATTATTCACGGGCGCACCTTTCGGACGCAGTACCGAAATGTCTGTCCCGACTCCACCGCCGTAAGAGTAAGTTCTGCCAGCCTCCTTGCAAAAGTCGAAGATATCTTCCAGCGAATCAGATTTTATTGGCAGATAGTAGCAATTCAAAAGTGTTGCGTGTCTAGGCTGACCAGCTCCAAACATGATTCTGCCGCCCGGGACGAACCTAAAGTTCTCCAAGAGCCAATAGAACTTTTTCGTCCACTCCGACCTCTTTTCCTCGGTAAGCTCGACCGATGCCAGCTCTCTCGCGACTCGCGACCACATGTCGACTGGGGTCCTCTCAATGACGCGCTCATCCATGTCCTTCAAGGCATATTTTTCATAAAATACCCTAGCCCTTAGTTCGTCAGCGTTGAAAAACTCTAGCGTTTCCTTGGGTAGCTCTATCGGAGCAACTACCTGATCCAGCTCGTGATGATCGTATTCCCTTATAGCATTCACTTTTTCAGCAACTTTGTCGTCTATCGAATTTGTTTCCATTTTTTACACAGACCTTTGGCTTTTTTTGAATTTCTTTGTGGGTATCCTTGCTGTTCTCATGCAAGATTCTTGTGGGGAACCGTAAGCAGACAATTAGCCCGGAACGGAATTTTACCTACTGCTGTACGCGAGAGCACAATGGCTGAACTTTGTGCGCAGTCCAGCTCTTGTTGCAATGTGAATTGTGGAAACCGCATAGATTCTCGGCCAAACTTGATCTGATCTAATACAATCGACCAAGATTGATTCGGTTTCATCACGTACATAATGCGCAACCTGAGCTCGTCTGCTGAATATTTAACATTAAGTTGATGTGCGATCGTTTCCATGCAATTCATCTCTGCAAAGGAAAAATATGTAAATTATTTTTAACATTGATACAAAACAATCGTTCAGAATAAAAGTGTAAAAATAGTTAACACTCAAATACTCTAAGAGAATATTCCATTCTAAAACTCTCGAGTTATCGCTCTGCTAAACAAGCAGTGGCTGCGCGATCAACGAAGTGGACTTGCAATTTATGCATCTACCGCCGTTGAAGACTTTCATCCCGCATTTCTTGCATATTTCCGGATTCCTAGAAAAACGAACAAAGGGCAATTTACCGAAAATGCCCGCAACTATGTTTCCAAAGTTCAGGTTGTCCCCAACTTCCTTGGGGAATCCGAAATTTACTAGACACCCACCACTGGTAACTCTGCAAAAATCCGTGATCTCTGTGATGAACCTTTCGTTCTCGTAGTGGTCTGAAAGAACAGTGACGCCCTCTTGGTAGCCACCGTGCCTTGTTTCTTGAGACCTTCCGTATTTATCTGCGTCGATTTCTGATAACCGCTCAAATCCGTCCTCGTGAATCATGGTTACATAGGCTTTGCTTCCCAGCTTTGATGCCTTTTCCTCTGTGACCTTGCTAGCGGTCTCGAGAATCTTAATCGCTAGTTCTTGACGGCTGAGCGGCTCCCTCTCTGCCATCAAACTCGATATTGCCTGATTCAATCCACCCAGGTTGACTACCAGAGGCATTTCTTCGAGGGAGGAAACAACCGGAATCTGGAAGAGCGCAGGAAGCAATCCCTTCTTCATGCTGTCACGGACATGATCCTTCCTGTTTACGAGCGCGTTGATCGCTGTCTGAAGAAGCAATGCGAGCTTGGCACGGAAGTAGGTTTCATCCTTGTTGGATTCGTACGCTAGTCTTGGCAGGTTCAAAGTCAGGTTCTGCAAGAACGCAATAGCGTCGATATATCCCTCTCCGCCGGCATTTGAGCCGAGCGCGCTAAAACCTAGTCCCGAGAACGCGTGTTTTCCCTCAGATTCAAGTGCAATATCGCCGCCCTTGGCAATTATTTGTGCAATGCCCTCAACTACCCTCCGATCAAAGTACCGCCCGGGAAAGACTACCAAGTGAATGGATGGAACCGGAACGACTTCGGCGTACCTCGCATACGCTTGAAGCAGTGAATCTCTGAGTTCGAGCTGCGAAGGAACATCTTCGTCCTTCTGCGGTTCGCCGATCCTGAATGTTATACTTCGAGCTCTTCCGGTCACGGCGGAAAGCGAAGAGAGCATTCGTGAAAACATGCGGATCTGTTCTTCCTGCGATCTCGGCGAATAGAGTTTGCTGAGATATGAGATCACGTTATCCAAGCAAATTTCATTTGAAACTTCCCTGGACACGATACTTGCAAGTATTTCAAGCGTTTCAAGTGCAGAATCGAAATTCTTTATCTGTCCCAGCCTCGGAACGTAGCTGATCTTACTCCCCAGATTGTACGGGTTTGAGTATAGCGCGTTCAAGTCCAAGTAAAGAGTATCCGGCATCAAGCTCCAAGTTCCCAAGCTGGAAATGTGTATGTCGCCAGAAAGGTGCGCGTCAGAAACGTCTCGGGGTATCTTTGTGAGAATTGCGTACTCTGAGAAGACCTTGCTCGAAGTTGTCGACAGTACCGAATCTATCGAATCCATGCCGTCACCAGCTCTGAGAATCAAATCGGCGACGTCCGCGACCGGCAGCCCGAGTCGGGTGAGCTTGTGCCTGTATTCTTCGTAGCCATGCTCCACGAGGATGCTGTTTACAATCTCGCGAATCAGTGGGGCCGTCAAGTACGCAGTTTGAAACTTGTAAACTCTCGCTTCTGTCTCGCTAGCGATTTTCTGCGCCAGTTCAACGGGCATTCCGGCCTCTTTCACCAGTGACTGGAGTATCTTGTCTGCATTGAACTCTTCAAGTGCTTGCCTTGAACTTCTAACGTATAGTTTACCTGATTCAAGCATGGACTGCTCCTCGATTTGCTTTGTAAGGTTCAGCACTAGCCTGCCGAGGCTCGTGACGGTATATTTTCTCTCTGCCCTGTTCAGCGAGATTAGGGTCTGTTTCACTAGCTTGCGCAAATGATAAGCAAACTTGCCGGATTCTTTCTTTGATTTGAAGCCAGCCAAGGTTTTGAGTTCAGAATAGCTTAGAGGCCCCTTTGTATTCAGTATCCTAAGTATGTCCAACCGGTTCGGAGAAGCTATTACCGAGTATATTGTGCGGACTCTGCGAGGAGAGCTCAAATCAGGTTCAAAACTCCAAAGACAGCATTCTGGCCAAAAATTTCATGAACTGAGGTGAAGAAAAGTAGATTCAATTACCTGATGCAATGTGGTTTTAGTTAAAAAAGTTTGATAATGCATCAAGCTTGTTACAACAAGTGAATCCAAAAATATAGACGTGACCGCCGGACCGCGCAAGTTTTTTCACAGCCGTAGAAAAACACCCCGATTGTACTTACTCGTAGCCTCTCTCTGAAAAGAGACGCAAGAAGAAATTGCCTCTCCCCGACCCCGCCTTGGCCTTCTGCCCCCATTTCGAGTACGAGGTAAAACTAGCAAAGCATCAAAACGATTAATATCCAAAAAAATCAAAAACTCCGACTCGGAAGCTAATCGTCGATTCTGATGGTGTCCAATGCTGGGGTGAGCGATGTAGGATTTGAGAGTCTGGTCTCGGAACTCTCAACTCGCGCTAGCCTCACAAAAGAGAAGATCGCCGTATTAATTCAGGAAAAGAAGGCAAAAGTTGGCGGCGGATACCTCACAGACCAAGGAGCTTTGTTTTTGATTGCCTCAGAGCTTGGAGTTTCCCTAGACTATGATCACGCCAAACCAGCGTCTCTTTCGGACCTGACCGCAGACAGAAATGATTCAGTTACCGTCATTTCAAGGGTACTTTCAATTGGAGCGCCAAAAGTCTTCACCAGAAAAACTGATTCGCGAAAGGGAGTCCGCTCCCTCTTGATTGTCTATGATAACAGGTCGACCGCGTCGATAAATATGTGGGACCAGGCCGCGATCAATTTCGTGAATGAACTAAACATCGGGCCCGGGGATCTCGTCAAGATTTCAAATGGATATACCCGCTCGGCTGTCGATGGCTCCGTCTCGCTTAATCTCGGAGAGAAGGGGATAATAGAAAAGATCCCGGAAGAGAATAATGGGGAGGACAAATCTACAAAAACAGCTGGAAGGATATCGACGCTCCAAGAGAAGCAGATTGAATCTTTTTCCTCGATTCCGGAAAACGGGAAAGCCCTCGTCATTCGTGGCAAGGTGGAAGGCGAAGTCAGGAGAGTCAATTTTACGAGAAGCGACGGATCCTCTTCGGAGTATTGCAGCTTTACTATTGCTGATGAAAAAGACATCGTATCAAGGTTCAGAGTTGTAATTTGGGGCAATTCTGGCCCAGGATTTGTATCGCTGCGCGATTCGGAGATAGTAACACTCCTGAACGTTAGGACGAAACTTTCAAACTATCAGAATACTGTCTCGGTAGAAATTCACGGCGATGAATCAACATGTGTTCTGGAGCGGTGGGACGAAATAAGGGCATGGATGAAAGAACTTGCGAAGAATTTTGCGCTATCCGGAACGCAAGATCCTGCGAGCGCAGACAAGCAAAAGGCAACCACGCTGACGAAGAACGCGAACATCCCCTTTGTTGCTAGAATAATTTCCTTGAGGGAATCCGCTAACGAGGGGAGATCGTACCTACTTCTTGTAGACTCACAGAAGAGAAAGATCTCTTTGACAATTTCAGGAGCCGGTCTGATGGATTTAGAGCAACTGAAGAGCGACGATGTAGTGGTCTGCAAGCCAGAAACAATTGATGCGGACACACTCAAAGGAACTACAACAAGGGAGAAATCAATTCAGAAGGTGCATCCCAAGCGGCAGGACATCCCTATGGCGTCTTCATTTTTTTCCAACCTAGAAGATCTTGAGCAGAGTAAGCTAGTCTCGCTGGAAGTAATGTGTCTCACAGACTCTGTCAGCAGGGAGATACAGACAAAGGACGGCCTCATAAGGCGCAACGAACTAACCGTGGCTGACCACACTGGCGAGATCAAGGTGTATGGATGGAGGAACTTGTCTAAGCTGCTTGAAAATTTTTCAGCGGGCGATAGGATAATTCTGTCTGCTGTTGAAGTGCAGTCGCACGAAGGAAAGAAGTTTATCGTTCTAAAGAATTATTCAACAATAAGAAAAGACTCTGCCTAATCCTGCCAGAATACTCTTGTCGCCACATAATTTTTCTCTGCGAGGTAAATGTTCTTGTAGAATTGATCCTCGTCTCCGGTTCTCCGAATGATGCGAGCCGCTGTATCTACGCCCACGCCGAATCCAGAAAGTATCACAACCGCGCGTTTGCCGAAATTCTGGATCAGGCTGGAGGTTTTCCATGCCCTTCTGTATTTCTTCTCTTCTTCTTGAGAGAGCTGCTGCCCCTGCTTCCTTTTCTTCTGAATTATCTTCGGAAGATCAACATCTGAAGCAAAAGTCTCAGTAATCAGGCGTGAGCGGCAAAGCGGGCAGATTATCGGTTCCTTTACATCATTTGTCTTTTGAACCGACTCGTAAAGGCCGCAACTCATGCAGATGAACTTGTGCTTCACGTTTCCCAGCCGTTCTTTCACGAGATCCAGTATCGCCTTTTCCATGGTCAGGGGTAGCGCAGCAAAGCTCGATGTGTACTCAAGAATGGGCCTTGCAATCTCTGAAAAATCATCAACCTCGGCGATTCTCAGGCCGATCTTGTTCTCTCTCAAATTCTTCATGATGTCAGTTGTGCCGCGCGCATCATACTTTTCAAGGAAGAGCTCTCTCAAAATCTCAGTATAGACTGCCGTATTTCTGTATCTGTCCTGAATCAGTCTCGCAGCACGTCTGTCGTACTGAGCGCCCTTGTCAATGATCCCGAACTTTTTTGAAACGTACCAA
This sequence comes from Nitrososphaerales archaeon, assembly GCA_050749505.1. Lineage (GTDB taxonomy): Archaea > Thermoproteota > Nitrososphaeria > Nitrososphaerales > CADDZS01 > DATLTL01. Next base: position 3,212 of record JBOGRL010000407.1, on the reverse strand, counting down.
GTCTTCCAGTTCAGAGGGTGCGTTCCCACGATCGACGCAGTGAGTATTTCCTCAATTATGATGTCTTCCCTCAGTGCATCAGAGACTATCCTCGCTTCCAGCGGACCGTTGGAAGAAAGTACGATCCTGTAAGCATCAGATTTTGTTTCGACCAAATATCCAATCTTGGCAGAAAGAAGAGTTGAGAGCACTGTTGCAAGCGTCTGATTGATCTTTGTCCCAAAGCATGCGTGCGCGACTACTGCCGTTGATCCCTTTCTCTTTTCTATAACTACATCGTGTTCGTCGGGGATACCGTGCAGAAGCTTATCTGCCCGCTGTACCCTTTCCAGCTGTTTTTGCGAAATAGCTCGACAGAGGTCGTGGTCGTTCCTCGCAATCTTCCTGCGCATTACGCCGACGATCTGCGAAGTCTCGAATTCTATCGGGATCAGTTCCCCCACCCAGTAGGGGATCTGGCTGATTTCCCTGAACATTGGTTCCACAAACAAAATTTTCTTGTCATCGTCGACCGACACGATTCGCCAAGAGTTCCCCTTCAGCACGAATGGCTTTCCTGGCTCGCCGTACTCTCCAACAAAAACCTGATCCAGCCGCCCTATGATCTTCTTGGTCGTGATATCAGTTACCTCAAACTGCTGAATATCTGGAATCGTTGAGAGGTTTGAAAAATAATAATCGTAGGTTCTGGGGCCTCTCCTTTTGAGAGATTCGCCGTCGTACCTGATTATCCCCTGATTTTCGAGAATCGAGGCTACCGAATCAATATCCTCCTTGGAGAGGTCTTTGAAAGCGTACGCCTTTCGAAAAAGCGCGAGGATATCTTCTGCCTTGAAAGAGCTTTCTTCCAGCGCGAGCCCCGCCAGGTGGTGCGCGATTACGTCAAGCGGCTTTTTGTGAATCGAGATCGCTTCGAGAGAATGGAGTTCCGTCCGCTTTAGCAATGCGAGACCTTCAAGCTCATCATCAAGTTTATTCGTTATCAGAGCACCCACCGCTTTGATCCGCATCTTGTGTCTGCTCCTTCCAATTCTCTGGATTAGCTTTGTGGCCTGCCTGGGCGATCCTACCTGAACTACGAGGTTCACGGCGCCTATGTCCAATCCGAGCTCTAGCGAGGAAGTGCAAACTACAATGCCAGCTTCTCCACTTCGAAGCATCCCCTCCGTGTTTTCTCTGCTTTCCTTGGAAAGCGAGCCGTGATGGACCTCCACGGGTATCGAAGGAGATTTCGCCTTCAGCACTGCACCCAGGAATTCTGCTTCGTCTCTGGTGTTTGTGAATACAAGAGTGCTCTTGTCTTGCCCCTTCTCTTCCGCGATGTATTCAAGAATTCTTTCGGCAAGACGCGCAAGATTTCCTTCGCCGTACAAAACTCTGACTTCGTATCCACGAGCCTCGGTGTCAGTGACTATCGCGCACTTTGCGTGTCCGCCGACAAGAAACCTGGCGGCTTCATCCGGATCTCCAACCGTCGCTGATAATCCAACGCGCATGAATTCTGGATGGATCGAAATTCTCTGCAATCGCTCAAGGCTTAGAGAGAGGTGAGAACCGCGCTCGCTTCCCAGAAGCTCGTGGAGCTCGTCGATCACCACGCATTCAAGTTGCGCAAGGTGAGCTTTGAACTTGCGACTGACAAGCAAGATTCCGAGTGTTTCTGGAGTCGTAATGAGTACGTCAGGCGGGGTCTGGAGCATTTTTTGTCTTGCAGAAGCAGACGTATCACCGTGCCTGATCTCAGCCTTCAGGCCTTCTGCTTCGGCATACGTTATTAGCCGCTTGAAAATATCTCTGTTCAAAGCTCTCAGCGGAGTTACATAAAGCATCCTTATCCCGCGAACAGCTGCCGGGTCTCGCAGCGCAGCCAGCCTTGCAAAAATAGAAATCACGGCCGCCTCGGTCTTTCCCGAGCCAGTTGGTGCTACGAGGAGCGCGCTTCGACCCCGCAGTAAAAGTTTGTACGATTTTTGCTGGATTGGAGTGAGCTCAGGCCAGCCTATCCCACGGTACCTTGCCTCCACGTGTTCGTCCAGAGACCTGAAGGAATCTAGCGTTGTTGCCTGCGTAACGAGAAATCTCCCTGCAAGGGCAAATGATATGGAGAAAAGTGCCTAATAACCTTCCCCCGTCTGCCAAAAGGTGGCAGCTTTTGCTATGGACTAGCTGTTGTGCCCTTTCTTTGCCTGCGGAGGTTGTCGTATACGAAAATAAAGATGAGCACGCACACAACTATGAAGAAAAATGCGACGAGGCCTGCTGCAAAGTTGAACAGCGAGGTAATGTCGAGGTACCGCTGCGCGGTACCCAGTGCGAAAAGCGTTAAGAGCGACAAGATTTCTTGCAATTTTTCAAGCATCACTTGGAGTGGGTTATGTTTCAGCCTGTTCAGAAACACTCCTCAAAAGCTTATCTGAATTGTCTAGCCCCTCTCATACGCTTAAAATATCAAGCCCTGCGGATTTTCGGCTAGATTATACTACGAGCTCCAAAGACCAAACTTTTCCAAGCAGTATCCATGCTTTGTTAGATAGCATCAGGGTCTCGTTGCAAAAGAGTCCGGGTAAGAGATTGGTTGGCGATGAGTATGACACGCTGCCTTCCGCGGCAGTTTGTCTGATACTCAAGCCGGATTCAACCCTGGGTCAGGTTTCAGCGCTTCTTGTCAGGAGAAGGATATCCGAGACAGACCCTTGGTCTGGACAAATGGCGTTTCCAGGCGGCAGAACATCCAGGCGAGATCAAGGGATTATGAAAACTGCTGTGCGCGAGGTGCTAGAGGAAACCGGCATAGATCTTACAAAGTGCGAGATGCTCGGTACTCTTGACGATTTGATCCCGACAAGCAATCGCTCACTAAGGGTCACACCGTTTGTGGCATTAGCTCCAGAATCAACCGTGGTCAGCGTCGACGGCCACGAGATCGTGGACTATGTCTGGATCCCGATCGCATTCTTCGTGGACAAAAATAATTCAGCCACCTACGACGTTCAAAGATCTGAAATGAGTATATCTGTTCGCTGCTTTCCTTATCTTGGGACGCACATAGTTTGGGGCATGACGCTCCGGATGATAGAAGATTTCATTACTAAGGTTCATCACTCTGCGTCTTTCCGTTAAGCGTTGGCATCAAAAGAACTGATTCCATTCTCCGCTTTACTTAGCTTAAATAAAGACCCAGAAAGAAGGGAGATGGGGCGGAGCTTCCGAAG